>DASULL010000416.1:0-5582 GCA_036278215.1 Gammaproteobacteria bacterium
GGTTTAAGCTCAGGAAAGCGGACCTGGCCCTTGCCGGGGGGGAGAAAGTCGGGGAAAATTCGCGCCTTACTTCGCGGGTCGGTGCTCCCCGGCACCACCGGCACCCCACTCCGCCGCCCGCAGCTCTTGGAGACCGTATACCGATGCCCACCCGTCGCGAACTCGCCAACGCCATCCGCGCCCTCAGCATGGATGCCGTCCAGCAAGCCAACTCCGGCCACCCCGGCGCCCCGATGGGAATGGCGGACATTGCCGAGGTGTTGTGGAACGACTTCCTCCGCCACAACCCGACCAACCCGAACTGGTTCAACCGCGACCGCTTCGTCCTGTCCAACGGTCACGGCTCGATGCTGTTGTATTCCTTGCTGCATCTGACTGGTTATGACCTGTCTATAGACGACCTGAAAAACTTCCGCCAGCTACATTCCAAAACCCCGGGGCATCCGGAGTACGGCTATACCCCAGGCGTGGAAACCACCACCGGCCCGCTGGGTCAGGGGCTGGCCAACGCGGTCGGCATGGCGCTGGCGGAGAAGGTGCTGGCGGGCCAGTTCAACCGCCCGGGCCATGAGATCGTCGACCACCACACTTATGTGTTTCTGGGCGATGGCTGCCTGATGGAAGGCATCTCGCACGAAGTCTGCTCGCTGGCCGGTACCCTCAAGCTCGGCAAGCTGATCGGCTTCTACGACGACAACGGTATCTCCATCGACGGCAAGGTGCAGGGTTGGTTCACCGACGACACGCCGGCCCGCTTCGAGGCGTATGGTTGGCATGTGGTTCGCAATGTCGATGGCCACGACGGCGAGGCCGTGCGGCGGGCGATTGAGGAAGCCCGCAGTGTTACCGACAAGCCCAGCCTGATCTGCTGCAAAACCATCATCGGCTTCGGTGCGCCCAATGCGGCCGGCACTCATGGCGTGCATGGCGCTCCTCTGGGCGCCAACGAGATCGCCGCCAGCCGCGATTTCCTGAAGTGGTCGCACGCGCCGTTCGAAGTGCCGCAAGAGATTTATGCCGCTTACGATGCGCGCGCCAAGGGCAGCGAGTTCGAACAAGCTTGGAGTAGGGGATACGAAAGCTACAAAGCGACCCATCCGGACCTGGCCAGCGAGCTGGAGCGGCGCCTGGCCGGCGAGTTGCCGGCATCCTGGGCCGAGCTGGCTGAGCAGGCGCTGGCTAGCACCGATCGTGCCGCGGCCACCATCGCTACCCGTAAGGCTTCGGAAAACGCCCTCGACCTGTTCGGCCCGCACCTGTCTGAGCTGATCGGCGGTTCGGCCGACCTCACCGGCTCGAACAACACCTGGTGGAAGGGCAGCGAGGCGATCAGCGACCGCGATGCCACCGGCAACTACATCTACTACGGTGTGCGCGAATTCGGCATGTCGGCCATCATGAACGGCATGGCGCTGCACGGCGGCTTCATTCCCTATGGTGGCACCTTCTTGGTGTTCTCCGACTATGCCCGCAATGCCTTGCGCATGGCGGCGCTGATGAAGCAGCGTTCGATCTTTGTCTATACTCACGATTCCATCGGCCTGGGTGAAGACGGCCCTACGCACCAGCCGATCGAGCATGTTGCGACTTTGCGGCTAATCCCCAACATGAGCGTCTGGCGGCCATGCGATGCGGTGGAGACACTGGTTGCCTGGCAGGCGGCGATCGAGCGCAAGGACGGACCGACGTCACTGCTGTTCTCGCGGCAGAATCTCCCGCATCAGGCCCGCGATCAGCAGCAGCTGCGGGCGGTCCGGCGTGGCGGCTATGTACTGCGGGATTGCGACGGCGAGCCGGAAGCAATTCTCATCGCCACCGGCTCCGAGGTGGCACTGATAGTGGCGGCGGCGGAGCAACTGGCTGAGCAGAGCCGCCGCGTGCGGGTGGTATCCATGCCTTCGGTAGACACCTTCGAGGCGCAGGATCAGGCCTATCGTGACTCGGTGCTGCCGCCGACGGTGACCGCGCGGGTGGTGGTCGAGGCCGGCTCGCCCGACCTCTGGTACAAGTACGTCGGCCATCAGGGGCGCGTGATCGGCATGAGCCGGTTCGGCGAATCGGCCCCGGCCGGCGAACTGTTCAAGTATTTCGGCTTTACCGCGGAGCGGGTAGCGGAGATTGTCCGCGAACTGCTGGGCTAACCAATCACAATCACGAATCGGCAAGCGACAGACGACAACTACGGAGACGGACATGGCGATCAAAGTTGCGATCAACGGGTACGGCCGCATCGGCCGTAACATTCTGCGGGCGCTGTATGAATCGGGGCGTACCGACCAGATTCAGATCGTCGCCATCAACGATCTGGGCGATGCCGCCACCAACGCGCACCTGACCCGCTACGACACTGTGCACGGCAAGTTCCCCGGCACGGTCCAGGTCGAGGGCGACTTCATGCTGGTCAACGGCGACCGTGTCCGCGTGCTGGCCGAGCGCGATCCGGCCAAGCTGCCCTGGGGCGAGCTGGGGGTCGACGTGGTGCTGGAGTGCACCGGCCTGTTCACCAGCAAGGAAAAGGCCTCGGCCCACCTCAAGGGCGGCGCCAAGAAGGTGATCATTTCCGCGCCCGGCGGCAAGGATGTAGATGCCACCATCGTCTACGGCGTCAACCATCAGATCCTGAAGGCGTCGGACACCGTCATCTCCAACGCCTCCTGCACCACCAACTGCCTGGCGCCGCTGGTCAAGCCGCTGCACGAGAAGATCGGCGTGGAGCAGGGCCTGATGACCACCATTCACGCCTACACCAACGACCAGGTCCTGACCGACGTCTACCACAAGGACATCCGCCGCGCCCGCTCCGCCACCCACTCCCAGATCCCGACCAGCACCGGTGCTGCCGCCGCGGTCGGTCTGGTGCTGCCGGAGCTCAACGGTAAGCTGGACGGCTTCTCCATGCGGGTGCCGACCATCAACGTTTCGGTGGTCGATCTGACTTTTACCGCCAAGCGTGATGTCACCATCGACGAGATCAACCAGGTGCTGCGCGAGGCCGCCGAAGGCGAGCTGAAGGGCGTACTCGAGTACAACGAGGAGCAGCTGGTTTCGGTGGATTTCAACCACAACCCCCATTCGTCGATCTACGATGCGACCTTGACCAAGGTCATCGGCCGGCTGGTGAAGGTCTGCGCCTGGTACGACAACGAGTGGGGCTTCTCCAACCGGATGCTCGACACCACCGTGGCGCTGATGAACGCCAAGTAAGACCCATAAGCCCGGCACCCGCCGGGCTTTTCTCATTCGCAGGGAATTCTCTCGATGGCCGTAATCAAGATGAGCGACCTCGATCTCCAAGGTAAGCGCGTGCTTATCCGGGAAGATCTCAACGTACCGATCAAGGATGGCACGGTAGCCGATGACACCCGTATCCGTGCCTCTCTGCTCACTATCGAGCGAGCGCTGGCGGCAGGTGCCCGGGTGATGGTCATGAGCCATCTCGGCCGGCCGACCGAAGGCGAGTTTTCCGCGGAGAACTCGCTGCAGCCGGTTGCCGAGCATCTGGCCAAGCTGCTCGGCCGCGAGGTGCCGCTGGTGCGCGACTGGCTGGGCGGGGTCGAGGTTGCGCCGGGCCAGCTGGTGCTGCTGGAGAACGTGCGTTTCAACGAGGGCGAGAAGAAGGACGACGAGACGCTGGCGCGCCGGATGGCGGCGCTGTGCGACGTCTATGTGATGGATGCCTTCGGTACCGCCCACCGTGCCCAGGCTTCCACCCATGGTGTCGCCAAGTACGCGCCTATCGCCTGCGCCGGGCCGCTGCTGGCGGCCGAGCTGGAGGCGCTGGGCCGGGCGCTGGAAAATCCGAACCGGCCGGTGGCCGCTATTGTCGGCGGTTCCAAGGTGTCCACCAAGCTGACCGTACTGGATTCGCTGCTGCAGATCGTCGATCAGCTGATCGTCGGTGGCGGCATCGCCAACACCTTCATTGCCGCGGCTGGTTACAAGGTCGGCAAGTCCCTGTACGAAGCCGAGCTGGTGGACGAGGCCAAGCGGCTGATGGCCGCCGCCAAGGCCAAGGGTGCCGATATTCCGGTGCCGGTCGACGTGGTCTGCGCCAAGGCCTTCGCGGCGGACGCCGAGGCCACGGTCAAGCGCGTCGAGGACGTTGCCGACGATGACCTGATCCTCGACATCGGTCCGGAAACGGCCAAGCGCTACGCCGACCTGATGAATGGCGCCGGTACCATTGTCTGGAACGGCCCGGTCGGTGTGTTCGAGTTCGACCAGTTCGGCAACGGTACCAAAGTGCTGGCCGAAGCCATTGCCGCCAGCCCGGCCTTCTCCATTGCTGGCGGCGGCGATACGCTGGCGGCAGTGGCCAAATACGGTGTCGGTGACCGTATTTCCTATATTTCCACCGGCGGCGGCGCCTTTCTCGAGTTCCTGGAGGGCAAGACGCTGCCGGCGGTCGCCATGCTGGAGAGCCGCGCCCAGCAGCGCTGAAACCCTGACGCAAGGAAGCGATCATGCACAGACGCACGAAAATCGTCGCCACTCTGGGGCCCTCGACCGCCACGCTGGAAGTGATGGAGGGGATGCTGCGCGCCGGTTTGGACGTCGCCCGGTTGAACCTCTCGCACGGCAACCACGACACCCACCGCGCCCAGCTGGCGGTGGCGCGCCAGGCGGCTGAGCGAACCGGCCGCTGCCTAGCGATCATGCTGGACCTGCAGGGCCCCAAGATCCGGATCGAGCGCTTCCGCGACGGTCCGGTGCTGCTGCAGGACGGTCAGCGCTTTACCCTGGACGCCAATCTGGCCGCCGATGCCGGTGACGACACCCAGGTCGGCATTACCTATAAGGAGCTGCCGCAGGACGTCCAGCCGGGCGATTGCCTGCTGCTGGCCGATGGCCTGATCCGGCTGGAGGTGGAGAGTGTCGCCGGCGCGGCCATCCACACCCGGGTCCTGGTCGGCGGCAAGTTGGCCAACAGCAAAGGCATCAATCGGCTGGGCGGCGGCCTGTCGGTGAGCGCGCTGTCCGATAAGGACCGCGAGGACATCCGCTTTGCCGCCGAAGTGGGCGCCGATTATCTGGCCGTCTCCTTTCCCAGATCGGGCGCCGACATCGAGGAGGCGCGGCGACTGTTGAACCAAGCCGGCAGCTCGGCCGGCATCATCGCCAAGATCGAGCGGCGAGAAGCGCTGGATGCCCTGGAAGAGATCATGGAAGCGGCCGATGCGGTGATGGTGGCGCGCGGCGACTTGGCTGTTGAGATCGGCGATCCGCAACTGGCCGGGGTGCAGAAGGACATTCTGCGGCGGGCCCGTCAGCACGACTGTGTGGTGATCACCGCCACCCAGATGATGGTTTCCATGGTGCATGCGCCGACTCCGACCCGGGCCGAGGTGCTGGACGTCGCCAACGCCATTCTCGATGGCACCGACGCCGTCATGCTGTCGGAGGAAACGGCGGCCGGCGATCATCCGGTCAAGGTGATCGCGGCCATGGCGGAGATTTGCACCGGCACCGAACACTACCAGCGCTTCCACCGCGAGCGGGAAGACAGCCGCGGCTATACCCGCATCGACGAGGCGATCGCCAAAGCCTCCATCGACACCGCCAATCGGTTGCGGGTCAAAGCG
>DASULL010000417.1:0-2471 GCA_036278215.1 Gammaproteobacteria bacterium
CCCGGCTCCGGCGTGTTCAAAACCCGGCCCAAGTGGCTCATGGCGGCCGAGTTGGTGGAGACGGCGCGGTTGTACGCCCGCGATGTGGCCGATGTCCGGCCGGAGTGGATAGAGGCGCTGGCCGGTCACCTGGTGAGCCGCAGCTACCTCGAGCCCCACTGGGAGGCACGTTCGGGGCAGGTCGCGGCTTTCGAGAACGTGTCACTGTACGGCCTGCTGCTGACGGCCCGCCGCAAAGTCAACTTCGGCCCCATCGATCCGGTGCTGGCGCGGGAAATTTTTCTGCGCGATGGCCTGGTACGGCAGGGCGTGCGAACGCGAGGTGCTTTCCTGGCGCACAATCGCCGCCTGATTGCCGAAATCGAAACGCTGGAAGCGAAGACTCGCCGCCGCGACGTGCTGGTGGACGAGGAGGCGCTGTACGCCTTTTACGATCAGCGCGTTTCTGCGGAAATCTACAGTACGGCCAGCTTCGAGCGGTGGCGGGAGAAGGTCGAGCGGGAACAGCCGCGGTTGTTGTTCATGTCGCGCGACGATCTGATGCAGCGCTCGGCGCAGGAGGTGACCGCCGACGACTTCCCAGCTCGGTTCCAGGTTCAGGGCATGGCGCTGCCGCTGGAGTACCATTTCGAGCCGGGCCACGCGTTCGACGGGGTAACCGCGGTCGTGCCGCTGGCCGCGCTCAACCAGCTGACGCCGGCCCCGTTCGATTGGCTGGTGCCGGGCTTGCGGCAGGAGAAAGCCGCCGCCTTGATTCGGGCACTGCCCAAGGCCCTGCGCCGCCACTTCGTACCCGCGCCTGACTTCGCCAAGGCGGTGCTGCAGGCGGCGATGCCTGCAGAGGGGTCGCTGCAGGAGGCCATGCGGCGCGAGCTGAAGCGCATGACCGGGATCGAGGTGCCGATCGATGCCTGGGACTTGGTCGAGCTGCCGGCGCATCTGGTGATGCACTTCCGGGTGGTCGACGATAAGGGCCGTACTGTAGCGAGCGGCAGCGATCTTCCGGCGCTGCAAGGCGAACTGAGTGAGCGGGCGGCGGAAGAGCTGGGGCAGGCATCGGTCGACGGCTGGGAGCGGGCCGATGTGCGCCGCTGGGATTTCGGCGAGCTGCCGGAGTCGGTCGAGCTCAAGCTGCGCGGCGTGACCATTCGTGCCTATCCGGCCCTGCTGGATGCCAGCGATCATGTGCAGCTGAAACTGCTGGACGCGCCAGCGGAGGCGCAGGCAGCAACCAAGGCCGGCGTTCGTTGCCTATTTCTGCTGGAGCAGGCGCAGCAGGTGAAGTATCTGCGGCGCAATCTGCCAAAGCTGGATCTCATGTGCCTGCATTTCAGGAATGTGGCCGGTTGCGATACTCTGCGTGACGATCTGCTGGCGGCGGCGGTCGACCGCGCCTTCATGGCGGATGGCGTGGTACCGCGTACCGAAGCCGAGTTTCGCCGGCGCTTGGATGCCGGCCGTGGCGAGCTGGCCGATATCGTCAACGCGGTGTGCGACCGCGCCAGCGAGGTGCTTTCGCTCTATCACGAAGTCCGCAAACGGCTACGCAGCCCGGCGGCGCTGGCGCAGATGGAGAGTCTGAGCGATGTCCGGGAACAGCTGGATCATTTGATCTATCCCGGCTTTATCAGCGCGACGCCATCTGAGCGGTTCGCCCACTTGCCGCGCTATCTGCAGGCCGTTCTGCGGCGACTGCAGAAGCTGGATGCCGATCCCGGCCGCGACCGCGCCTTGCTGCGCGACATCCGGCCGCATTGGGAGCGCTGGCTGCAGCGTGCCGAGCAGCATCGGCAGAAACATATCGACGATGCTGCGCTTGCCGATTTTCGTTGGCTGCTGGAAGAATTCCGGGTTTCCCTATTCGCCCAGGAACTCAGAACCGCAGTTCCTGTCTCCGATAAGCGCCTGCGCCAGCAATGGGAGCAGGTGATTTGAGGGGTTAAGGAAAAAGGGACCCTGCTACGGCGCTACCCTGCCGACATTCCGCCAAATTCTGTAGTACCATGCGCGCCTCTCGCAGGCGCAAGTATTCGAACGCATATCATGGAAATTACCGGACTCAATCAGCACATTCACGACCTCCAGGAGCGCTACGAATCGATCCGGAGGTATCTTTGACTACGATGAAAAGAAAGGTCGGCTCGAAGAAGTAAACCGCGAGCTGGAGCAGCCGGACGTCTGGAACGTGCCGGAGCGAGCGCAGGCCTTGGGCAGCGAGCGGGCGGCGCTGGAAGACGTCGTCGAAGCGCTTGCCAAACTGGAAGCTGGTCTGACCGATGCCGCCGAGTTGCTGGAGCTTGCCCGCGCCGAGGGCGATGACGAGGCGATGGCCGCCGTGGCTTCCGATCTGGAAACCTACGAGGCCGAGCTCAGCGCCCTCGAGTTCCGCCGCATGTTTTCCGGCGAGGCCGACAGCAACAACGCCTTCCTCGATATTCAGGCCGGCCAGGGTGGTACCGAGGCGCAAGACT
>DASULL010000418.1:0-4007 GCA_036278215.1 Gammaproteobacteria bacterium
GTCGAGCCGCGGCGGGCGCATGAGCTGCAGAGCGAAGGCGCCATCCTGGTCGATGTACGTGAGCAGGAAGAAATCGCCGCCGGCAGCCCGACCGAGGCGCTGCGGCTGGGGCGCAGCTTTCTCGAGCTGCATATCGAGGATCGGGTGCCCGATCTGGAGCAGCCGCTGTTGATCATGTGCGGCGGCGGTACCCGCTCGCTATTCGCCGCCGAGGACTTGCGCCGTCTCGGCTATCGCAACGTCGCTTCGGTCGCCGGTGGGTTCAATCGTTGGAAGAACGAGGGTTTGCCGTTCGAGCAGCCGCGCATGCTCGACGCCAGCGGTCGCGAACGCTATTCGCGCCATCTGCTGATGCCCGAAGTCGGCGTCAGCGGGCAGCTCAAGCTGCTGGAGAGCCGGGTGCTGCTGGTCGGTGCCGGTGGTCTTGGTTCGCCGGCGGCGTTGTATCTGGCGGCTGCCGGCGTCGGCACCATCGGCATCGTCGACCACGATGTGGTCGACCGCAGCAATTTGCAGCGGCAGATCATCCACAGTGAGCAGAACATCGGGCGCCCCAAAGTCGAATCGGCGCGCGCGGCGATTCACGCGCTCAACCCCGATGTCAACGTGGTGCTGCATCAGACCCGGCTCGACAGCAGCAATGTCGATGAGATCTTCGCCGACTACCAGGTGGTGCTGGATGGCACCGACAATTTCGCTGCCCGCTACCTGGTCAACGATGCCTGCATCAAGCACCGCATTCCCAACGTGCATGGCGCGGTATTCCGGTTCGACGGGCAGGTCAGCGTTTTCTGGCCGGGCCGTCCGGGGGATCCGGGGCCGTGCTATCGCTGTTTGTTCCCGGAGCCGCCACCGCCGGAGCTGGCACCTTCCTGCGCCGAAGCCGGCGTGCTCGGCGTGATGCCGGGCGTGATCGGCCTGCTGCAGGCGGTGGAAACGGTAAAGATTCTGCTCGGCCTCGGCGATGTGCTGACCGGCCGGTTGCTGCACTACGATGCGCTGGCCGGCCGCTTTCAGGAGCTGCGCCACGCCCGTGACCCAGAGTGCCATTACTGCGGCGACGGACAGCCTTTCCCCGGTTACGTCGACTACGAGGAATTCTGCCGCGGCTGAGGGGCATGCACCACAGAGACACAGAGAGCACAGAGGGGGGAGAAGAAAAAAGCATTCACCACAAAGGCACAAAGCACACAAGATTCTTCCTTTGTGTCTTTGCGGTTAGTCTCCGCTCTTCCTCCGTGTCCTCTGCGTCTCTGTGGTAATCCCTTCCGCCGCGCGCATCACCAGCCCATGATGCCCTCGAAGGGCTGTACTTCGACGTAATCGCCGGCGGGAATGCGGCCGCTGTCGTGCGGCAGGACGATGAAGCAGTTGGCCGTCGCTACCGAGCTGAGGATGCCAGAGCCCTGGTTGCCCGTGCTGCGCACCACCAGTTCGCCGTTGGCATCGCGCTCGAGGATGCCGCGCTGGACTTCGGTGCGGCCCGGTCGCTTTCTGAGATCGTTGATGGTGCGCACGCGAAAGGTCAGCGGTTTCTCCAGGCGCTGGCCCATCAGGTGGCGGAGGGCCGGTTGCACGAACTGGTACCAAGTCGCCACCACCGAAACCGGGTTGCCGGGCAGGCCGAAGAAATAGGCGCGGCCGACGGTGCCGAAAGCCAGCGGCCGGCCGGGCCGCATGGCGAGCTTCCAGAAGTTGACGGCACCCAGCCGGTTGAGGATTTGTTTGACGTAATCGGCTTCGCCGACCGACACGCCGCCGGAGCTGATGATGGCATCGGCGAAACTGGCCGCCTCGGCGAAAGCCCGCTCCAGCTGGGCCGGATCGTCCGGAACCACGCCCATGTCGGTAGCTTCGACGCCCAGACGCTGCAGCATGGCGTACAGGGTGTAGCGATTGCTGTCGTAGATCTGGCCGTCGGTCAGCGGGGTGCCGGCGCTGCGCAACTCGTCGCCGGTGGAGAAGAAGGCAACCCGTAAGCGCCGCCGGACTGCGATCTCGATCAGTCCCAGCGAGCCCAGCAGACCGAGCTCGGCCGGGCCTATGCGCTGGCCCGCGGCGAGGGCAATCTGACCGCGAGCCAGGTCCTCGCCGGCGTGGCGGACATTCTGACCCGGTTGCTCACCGCTGCCGATGCGCACCGAATCGCCGGCGCGCTGCACCTTCTCCTGCATGACCACAGTGTCGGCGCCAGCGGGCAGCGTTGCCCCGGTCATGATCTGAACGCACTCGCCGGGGCCGACCTTGCCCGCGAACGGGTGCCCCGCCAGGGCGGTACCGATCAGGCGAAAGTCGCGCGTATCCGCCGCGGGCAAGTCGGCGCCGCGGACGGCGTAGCCGTCCATGGCGGAATTGTCGTGGGCGGGGACGTCCAGCGGCGAGCAGACCGGCTCGGCGAGTATGCGGCCGAGCGCCTGACGAACGTTGACCCACTCCGCGCCGGACACCGGCTCGATGTCGGTGAGGATGCGCTGCCAGGCGACGTCCATTGGCAGGGATTGCGGATCATGGTCGCTGTCGCAGCTGGGCTGGTGCTGTATCGACACTGGCTTTTCAGTCATGATGTTTCGTTCCCCGCGGCCATAGGCTGGTCAGAGCCTCTAACAATATCCTTAGGGTATTGTTAGAGGCTCTAATTGTCACACGGACTCTGTTCCGGCTAGGAGTGAGAGATATGAATCAAGAAGAACTCAACATGCAGGTGCGCAAGTTCCTCAAGCAGGTCGGCGTTACCTCGCAGCGTGAGATCGAGCGGGCCGTCGCCGCAGCGCTCGAGGCCGGCAAGCTTACCGGCAATGAACGCCTGCCGCTGCGGATGACCCTCACGGTCGCCGATCTGGAGCTCACCCACACCATCGACGGCGAGCTCGATCTCGGCGCCTGACGGCCGCTGGGCCGGCTGTTACGCAGTCCAGATGACCCGGCCGAGTTCCCTGAAATCGTAGCCGCCGAGCCGTTCGGACAGTGCCTTGGTGTCATCGCTCTCCAGTATTTTCAACAGTTGCTGGAACAGCTTGCGGAAATAAACGCCGCGATAGAGCGCCAGGTCGAAGCATTCCCAGCCGACCGGAACGAAGGCCAGGCCGAACTCGGTGGCGCTGCCGCGCGTGCCCGGGGCGATGTCGGCTTCGTGCATCGCCAACCGGGCGGCCGCGTCCCGTTCGGACAGCGCGATTGCTACTGTCCGCGAACCCAGCGCGCCGGGACTGAGCCGGTAGCGCACCAGGACTTCCTGCAGGAAGCGTTGCGAGCCCGAACCGTCCTGCCGTTGGATCCAGCGCAGGTCTGTCTGTAAAAGGCTTTCCAGTCGATCTAGCCGCTCCGGTCGCACCATTAGTCCCTGCTCGCGGCGGAAAGCGCGGACCAGCAGCCAGTCGCGATGCTGTGGATACTGGTTGAGCAGAGCGGTGTGGCGGTAGTGGCTTTCCTCCGCCGGTCCCCAATGCAGTGGACAGACCTCTGTGCGCTGGCGGGCCAGCAGCGACAGGCCGAGCCGAGTACCGGTACAGCTGTAGCTGACGTTCGCCTGGGCCTGGATCTTGTCGGTCAGGCCTTGCACCGCCCGGTGCAATAGCGGGTCGTCGCTGCCAGCGAGCGCCAGCCGGTCGGTCAGCACCCCGCCGTGGCTGGATTCCAGCAGCCAGCGGTCGATCAGATCGCGAGGAAACATCCATTTGCCGGTGACCTTGGTCGCCGGGATGTTGCTCTCGTTGACCAGCGCGTAGATCTTCTTCTCGTTCAGTTGCAGGTAGTCCGCCACTTGGCGGACATTCATGAAGCGCGGATGCCGGTTGTCATCAATGACGGATGGAGAAGCCAGGGGATCCATGTCAGCCTCTTCGGGTTCGGGCGGCTGAGGCCTATCGAAATGGGACTCAGCCGCCGGTGACACTCATGTGGCGAAAAATTATGGGTTTTGCCGTCAGGTCGAAGTCGTGTCCTTTAGGTTTCAGATCCATTGCCGCGACGATGGCCTGCTTCAGACGCTCTAAGTCGCCCGGATTGGC
>DASULL010000419.1:0-5147 GCA_036278215.1 Gammaproteobacteria bacterium
CGACTGATGCGATCGGCTATGGCAAGTCCGAGCCCCAGACACTTTTCACCCTGCTCGTCGTGCTGCTCCAGCCGGTGAAACTCGAGGAAGATCTGCTCCTGCTGATCCTCTGGAATGCCGGGGCCGGTATCCCATACTTCGATCCGCAGCTGCCCTCCCTGCCGACGGCAACCGAGCAGCACCCGGCCGCTGGGGGTATAGCGGATCGCGTTGGAAAGAAAATTCTGCAGTACCCGGCGCAGCAGTTGCCGGTCGCTGTGCACGACGCAATGCCTGGGCCGACTGCGGAAATCCAGCCCCTTGCTCTGCGCCAGCGCTGAGGATTCCACCGACAGGTCTTGCAGCAGCTCATACACGTCGAAATCACTGAGCTGCGGCTTGAGTGCTCCAGCGTCTAGTTTGGAAATGTCCAACAGCTCGCCAAGCAGATCCTCGGCCGAGCGCAGGGCGTGCTCGATCCGCCCGCCCATGACGGCAAGCTCGCCCTCTTCCAGCCGCTGGTTGAGCGCGCCGCAGAACAATACGGCAGCATTCAATGGCTGCAGCAGGTCGTGGCTGGCTGCCGCCAGGAAGCGGGTCTTGCTGAGATTGGCGCGTTCGGCTTCCTGTTTGGCTACCGCCAAGGCCGCGTTGGCCTGAGTCAGCTCGCGGGTCCGCTCCTCGACCCGAGCTTCCAGGTGCTGCTTTGCCTCCTGCAACGCCCGCTCCGCCTGGACCCGTTCGGTAATGTCGTGAAACAGGGCGAAAAAACCCAGCACTTCCCCGTCGGGGGAGAAATCCGGAATGTAGGTGGCCGATGCCTGCCGCACGCCACCATCCGGCGTCGATAATTCCACCTGGAAATTGCGGGTTCGGCCTTCCAGCACAGCGTTGACGTGCGGCGCTCGGCCACGCATGTAAGCGGTCGGCAGCACCTCATCGACCAGCCGGCCGTAGATTTCTTCCCGTTTCAGCTGCAAAACCGTTTCATAGGCGCGGTTGGCGAAGCGAAAACGCCGATCGCGATCGATGTAGGCGATCAGGACCGGTACGTTGTCCGTGTAGACGCGGATATTCTGCTCGCTTTCCCGCAGCGCCCGCTCGGTCCGTTTGTACTCGGTTACGTCGGTGTAGGTGGTAACGAAACCGCCGCCGAGCATCGGATTACCGCGCACCTCCAGCACCGTGCCGTCCGGCCGGGTGCGCTCGATCACATAAGACTCTTCCTGGCGCAGCCGGCTCATCTCGGCAGCGACATAGGCCACGATCTCGGTTTCCTCCCCGACGGGGCCGTACTCACCGCACTCCGCCTGATAGCGGATGATTTCCGCTATCCGCCGCCCCATCTTGATGAAGCCGTCCGGATAGTCGAACAGCTCAACAAAGCGGCGGTTCCAACCAACCAGCCGCAGGTCGCGATCGACCACGCTGATGCCCTGCGGCACGCTCTCGAAAGTAGCCATCAGCAGATCGCGATTGAACTGCAGCATCTGCGAGGCGCCGCCGACCATGGCGGCGACGTCCTCCAACTGAACGTCCCGCCCCTCCAGTGCCGAGCTGAGCACGATGCGGGCAGAGGAAGCGCCGATCACACCAGCCAGCAGCTGTTCGATCCGCTCCAGCAGTTCCCGGCTGGCCCGCTCGGTCGGCGCCAGCGGGCGGCCGGAGTCGTCGGCATAGCTGGCAAATTCCGCCTCGGTGCGCTCCGGCCCGAGGAAGCGCTCGGATAATATCCGCAGCTCTTCCACCGTGACCGCCCGCAGCGGCGGCCGCTCGAGCGGGTCAGCCGCCGCACCGTCCGGATCGACGAATGCCACCGCCTGCGCCCGCTCAATCAGCCGGCGCTGCCCGCCCAGCGAGAAGCCGACGTAGCAAGCCAGGTTGGCCAGCATGCTCCAGAAGACACCATGAGTGGCCAGCTCCAGCCCCTCCAGGCCGAACAGCGCCACCGGCCGCAGCCAAGCGATGCCGAACGGCCCCTGCTCAATCAGCGTCATCGGCACCAGGCCAGCCGGCGCCAGCATCGGCAGCAGCAAGGTATAGACCCAGACGGCAAAACCGACGCTTAGACCGATCAGGGCGCCGCGCTTGCTGGCGCGCCGCCAGTACAGTCCGCCGACCACCGCCGGCCCGAACTGGGCCACAGCGGCAAACGCCAGGGTGCCGGAAATGGCGAGCGCCACATGCACCGCGGTGAAGCGGTAATAGCCAAAGGCAGCGAGCAAAATCAAAAAAATCGCGCTGCGACGGATCCACAACAGCAGCCTGGAAAGATCCTTGCGCTGATTCAGCGCAAGCCGCCGCCAGCGCAGCAGCAGAGGCATAACGACGTCGTTGCAGACCATGATGGCCAGTGCCACGGAAGCGATGATCACCATGCTCGCGCCGGCCGATAAGCCGCCGACAAACGCCAGCAGAGCGAGCCACGGCTGCCCGGCAGACATGGGCAAGGCCAACATGTAGGTGTCCGGATCGACTGTCGTCGGGCCGAAATGCAGGAGTCCGGCCGCCGCGACCGGCCAGACAAACACACTCATGCCGAACAACAGCAGGGGAAACAACCAACGCGCCACCCGGATATCGCGCGGATCAGCGGCTTCCACGCTGGCGGCATGAAAGTGCCGCGGCAAGGTAAAAATCACGATCAGGCTGAGAAACACCGAGTTGAAGAACGCCATGGTGTACTGGCCGCTGGCTCCCGGCGGCAGCGGCAACGGCGTGGTGGCGATCCGCTCGCGCAGGTCGTCGAAGCCCTCGAACATGCCGTAGGTAATGAAGCCGCCGACGATAAGAAAAGCCAGCACTTTCACGATCGACTCGACGGCGATGGCCAGCATCATGCCCTCATGATGCTCGGTGGCATCGATATGGCGGACGCCGAACAGGATGGAGAACACCGCCAGCAACAGGGCCACATAAAACCCGGTGTCCTGGAATGGCGGTACTGCCGCGGCCACCGCTCCGACATCGAATTCAGTCAGGATCTGGTAAGTCCAGACGATACTTTTCAGCTGGACGGCAATGTAGGGAATGGCGGCAATCACGGCGATCACGGCCACTAGCGTGCCCAGCGCCTGGCTCTTGCCGTAACGGGCGGAGATGAAGTCGGCAATGGAGGTGGTTTTATGCTGCTTACCCACCCGCACCATCTTTTCCAGAAAGCGCCAGCCGAACAGGAACAGCAGATACGGGCCGATGTAAGTCGGCACCAGCAGAAACACCGATCCCAGCGGCGGGTTCGCCGCCCAGCCAAAGGTGGCCGCTTGCCCCACCGCACCGAAGAAGCCCCAGGACGTGAAAAAGATCCCAAAGCTGAGGCTGTATACCAGGGGCTTACGCTCCGGCCGCTGGATACGAGAGCGGCTATCGCCGTAGCAGGCGATAGCGAATAGCAGGCCGATGTAGCCCAGCGCGGTAAGGACGATCAGCCAGGGTTGCAGCATGGATTCACACCGGCAGCGACAAAACCGGCAGGCAGAGCGCCTGCCGGCTCCTCTCCGACGCCTGCTGCGGCAGGCGCGCTATTGTTTATAGCGCAACCGGCGAGTGCCGGTATGCCGGCTGGTTACAGGGCTTCCGCCTGCCGCCGCAGCATGAACTTCTGGATCTTGCCGGTGGAAGTTTTCGGTAGTTCGCAGAATATCACCATCTTCGGCGCCTTGAAGTGCGCCATATGGCTACGGCAGAACTCGATGATTTCCTGCTCGCTCGCCCGGGCGCCGTCCTTCAGGGTAACGAAGGCGCACGGCGTCTCGCCCCATTTGGCATCCGGCCGGGCCACCACCGCCGCTTCCAGCACCGCCGGATGTCGGTAGAGCACCCCTTCCACTTCGATGGAAGAGATGTTCTCGCCGCCGGAAATGATGATGTCCTTGGAGCGGTCACGGATCTCCACATAGCCGTCCGGATGCCAGACAGCCAAGTCCCCGCTATGGAACCAGCCACCGGCAAAAGCTTCGTCGGTGGCATCTTTGTTTTTCAGATAGCCTTTCATGACGTTGTTGCCGCGCATGAAGATCTCGCCCATGGTTTCGCCGTCCTGCGGCACCGGCTCCAGGGTGTCGGGATCGGCCACCATCAGCCCTTCCAGCACCTGATAGCGCACCCCTTGGCGGGCTTTGAGTCGCGCCCGCTCTTCCAGCGGCTGCTCGTCCCACTCCTCATGCCAGGCACAGACGGTTACCGGACCATAGGTCTCGGTCAGCCCATAAACGTGGGTGACTTCGATACCCAGCGCTTCGACGCCGGCGATTACCGCTGCCGGCGGCGCGGCGCCGGCCGTCATCGCCTTGACCGGGTGATCAATCCCCTGTTTCAGCTGCGCCGGCGCATTCACCAGGCTGTTGAGAACGATGGGCGCACCGCAGAAGTGGCTGACCTTATGCTCGCGAATGGCGCTAAGCACGGCCTCCGGCACCACCCTGCGCAGACACACATGAGTGCCTGCCATCGCGGTGATACCCCAGGCGAAACACCAGCCGTTGCAGTGGAACATCGGCAGTGTCCAGAGATATATCGGATTCTGTTGCGTGGACCAGACCAACAGATTGCCGATGGCGTTCAGATAGGCGCCACGGTGGTGATAAACCACGCCCTTCGGCTTGCCGGTGGTGCCGGAGGTGTAATTTAGAGCAATCGCGTCCCATTCGTCCGCCGGGCCTTCCCAGGCAAATTCCGGATCGCCGCCGGCGATGAACTCCTCATAATCCATTTCGCCGAGGGTTGCGCCGCCCTGGTAAAGCGGATCATCAACATCGATTACCAGCGGCTTTTTCTCAACCAGCTCGAGCACCTTGGCGATGGTGCCGGAGAACTCCCGATCAGTGATCAGCACCTTGGCCTGCCCATGATCGAGCATATAGGCAATGGCTTCGGCATCCAGCCGAACGTTCAGCGTGTTCAGCACGGCGCCGATCATCGGCACGCCAAAGTGCGCCTCCAGCATTTCCGGGATATTCGGCAGCATTACCGCCACCGTATCGCCCTTGCCCACCCCACGCTGCGCCAGCGCCGAGGCGAGCCGGCGACAGCGCTGGTAAGTCTCTCGCCAGCTGCGGCGCAAATCGCCGTGGATCACGGCGGTACGTTCGGGGTAGACGCTGGCCGCGCGCTCGATGAAGGTCAGCGGCGAGAGCGGCACGTAGTTGGCGCGGTTACGGTCAAGGCCT
>DASULL010000420.1:0-10268 GCA_036278215.1 Gammaproteobacteria bacterium
GCCCGGTGGCAATGCTCGCCGGCAAGGCCGGCAAGGGCCGCGTGGCTTCCAGCTCTGTCGCCAAAGCGGTCGGCTCGCGCCCGGTCAGCACGGCGATCCGATGCGTTGCCGCGGCGACCTCGCCTTCCAGCACCGGCACCCGCGACAGAGTTGCCTCCAGCTGGGCTCTGGCGCGGGTTGCGTCCAGGGTCGTGCCGCGGCCGACGTCGAGTCGCCGTTCCACCAGATCAAGCGAGTCGCGCTGGATGGCGGCGTTGGCCTGGGCCACCCGCAGCTGCTCCTGCAGGCCGCGCAGTCCGAAGTAGCCGGCGACTACGTCGGCCACCACCACCACCTGCAACGCGGCAAGGTCGGCGGCAACCGCCTCGGCCTCGGCCCGCTGTGCCTGTACGTTGCGGCGCACTCGGCCGAACACATCCAGCTCCCACAGCACGTTGACGCTGGCGGCGTAGGTTTCGCCCTCGCGGTCGCGGCGGGCGACACCGGGCGCCTGGTCGGCGCTGAGCTGGCGATAGCCGGCCTCGGCCGTGGCGCTTACGGTCGGCAGCCGGTCGGCCTTGCTGCCGCGCAGCAGCGCCTGGGCGCGGTCATAGCGGGCCAGGGCGATGCGCAGGTCGTTGTTGGCGGCCAGCGTGTCGTCGACCAGCCGGGCCAGCAACTCGTCGTCGAACCGGCGCCAGAACTCCGGATCCGGCTGGCTGGCGCTGAACAGCGGCTGCTCGGCCCGCAGATAAGCGGCCGGGGCGGCGGTTTCCGGGCGGCGGTAATCCGGCCCGACCGCGCACGCCGACAGCAGTAGAACATTGGCAATAATGAGGAGCTTACGCATCGACAGCGCCCTCCAGGTTGCCGGCGGGCGTGCTGCTGGCGCGGCGCGCCAGCAGCCGCAGCGCGGCGTAGAAGACCGGGGTGAAAAACAAACCGAACAGGGTGAGCCCGATCATGCCGGAGAACACCACGATGCCGGTGGCGTTGCGAATCTCGCTGCCGGCGCCGGACGCCAGCACCAGCGGCACCACGCCGGCGATGAAAGCGACCGAGGTCATCAGGATCGGCCGCAGCCGCAGCCGGCAGGCCTCCAGCGTGGCCTGGATGGTTTCCATCCCCTGCCGTTCCAGATCGCGGGCGAACTCGACGATGAGGATGGCGTTCTTGCAGGCTAGGCCCATCAGCACGACCAGGCCGATCTGCACGAAGATGTTGTTATCGCCGCCGGTGAGCCAGACGCCGAACAACGCCGGCAGCACGCACAGCGGCACGATCAGGATCACCGCCAGCGGGATCAGCCAGCTCTCGTAGAGCGCCGCCAGCACCAGGAACACCAGCAGCACCGCCAGCGGGAAGACCACCAGGTTGGCGCGGCCTTCGTTGACCTGCTGGAAGCTGAGGTCGGTCCACTCGAAGTCGACGCCATTGGGCAGCACCTGCGGCGCCAGGGCCTCCACCACCGCCAGCGCCTGATTCGACGACAGCAAGCGCGGATCGGCCTCGCCCATCAGATCGGCGGCCGGATAGCCGTTGTAGCGGATCGCCGGGTCCGGGCCGTAGGTGTGGCTGACCGAGACCACACTGCCGATGGGCACCAGCTCACCGTTGAGCGCGCGAGTGCGCAGCGCGGCGATGTCCTCCACCTGGCGGCGGAACGGGGCGTCGGCCTGGGCGATGACCTGATAGGTGCGGCCGAAGCGGTTGAAGTCGTTGATGTAGGCCGAGCCGAGGTAGACCTGCAGCGTGGTGAAGATATCGGTCAGATCCAGCCCCTGCGCCTTGGCCCGGGCCCGGTCCACCTTGGCGTCCAGCTGCGGCACGTTCACCTGGAAGGAGGAGAACGGGAAGCCCATGCCGGGCACTTGGCTGATCGCGCCCGACAGCGCCTGCACGGCATTGTTGAGCTCGGCGTAGCCGAACCCGGCGCGGTCCTGCAGGTAGAGCGAATAACCCGAACCGGTCCCGATGCCGAGGATGGCCGGCGGCATGATGGCAAAGCTGAAGCCTTCCTTGATCCCGCCAAGGCGGCCGTTCAGCTCGGCGGTGATCTCAGCGGCGCTGCGCTTGCGGCTGTCGAAGCCGTCCAGGATGAAGAACAGAGTGCCCGTGTTCGGCGTGTTGGTGAACTGCAGGGGGTTCAGCCCAGGGAGAGCAACGGCATCAATCACGCCTTCGGTCTGCAGCGCGATTTCGCTGACCTTGCGGACCATGGCATCGGTGCGGTCCAGCGAGGCGCCGGCCGGCAGCTGCACGCCGCCGATCAGAAAGAGCTTGTCCTGGGTCGGCACGAAACCGCCTGGAACCATCTGGAACATCAGGCCGGTCACCAGCAGCAAGCCGGCGTACAAACCGAACACCAGGCCGCGCCGGCCCAGGATGCGCGACACCCTACCCTGATACCGCTCCGAGCCGCGGGCGAAAGCGCGGTTGAACGGCCGGAACAGCCAGCCGAACAGCCGCTCGATCAAGCGGGTCGGCGCATCCGGCGGCGCGCCGTGCGGCTTGAGCAGCACCGCCGCCAGCGCCGGCGACAGGGTCAGCGAGTTGATGCCGGAGATCACCGCCGAGATAGCGATGGTAACGGCGAACTGCTTGTAGAACTGGCCGGTGACGCCGCTCAGGAACGCCATCGGCACGAACACCGCGCACAGTACCAGCGAGATGGCGACAATGGGGCCGCTGACCTCGCGCATAGCCTGGTGCGCAGCGGCCAGCGGCTTGAGTCCTTCCTCGATATTGCGCTCGACGTTCTCGACCACGACGATGGCGTCGTCGACCACGATGCCGATGGCCAGCACCAGGCCGAACAAGGTCAGGGTATTGATGGAGAAGCCAAGCAGGTACAGCACGGCGAACGTGCCGACTATAGACACCGGCACGGCCAGCAGCGGGATGATCGAGGCCCGCCAGGTCTGCAGAAACAGCACGACTACCAGCACCACCAGCAGCACCGCTTCCAGCAGGGTCTTGATCACCGCGGCGATGGAATCCTGGATGAACACCGTCGGATCGTATGGGACCTCGTAGGTCATCCCGGCCGGGAAGCGGGTCGAGAGCTCCGCCAGCTTGGCGCGGACCGCTTTGGAAACCTCGATGGTGTTCGAGCCGGGCGCCTGGAAAATACCGATGCCGACCGCCTGCCGGTTGTTCAGCAGCGAGCGCAGGGCGTAGTCGGCGGCGCCGAGCTCCAGCCGGGCAATGTCGCCGAGCCGGGTGACGCGGCCGTCGGCGTCGGCGCGCAGCACGATCTCGGCGAATTCCTCTTCGGTCACCAGCCGCCCCTGGGCGTTGATCGGAATCAGGAAGTCAGCCACGTCCGGGGTGGGCGGCGCGCCGAGCTGGCCGGCTGATACCTGCACGTTCTGCTCGCGCACGGCCTGGACGATGTCGCTGGCCGTGATGCCACGCGCTGCCGCCTTGTTGGGGTCGATCCAGATGCGCATGGCGTAGGCGCCGGTGCCGAACACCATGGCGTCGCCGATGCCCGGCAGCCGAGCGATCTCGTCCCGCACCCGCAGCGTGGCGTAGTTGCTCAGGTAGAGCGCATCGTAGCTGTCATCGGGCGAGAACAGGTGCACCACCATGCTCAGGTTGGGGGACTGCTTCTGCGTGGTCACGCCTTGCCGGCGCACATCCTCCGGCAGTCTCGCCTGAGCCTGGTTGACCCGGTTCTGCACCTGCACCTGGGCCTGGTCCGGATCGGTGCCCGGCTGGAAGGTCACCGTCAGCGCCAGCACGCCGTCGCTGCCGGCAACCGACTTCATGTACATCATCCCCTCGACGCCGTTGATTGCCTCCTCCAACGGCGAGGCGACGGTCTCGGCGATGACGTTGGGGCTCGCGCCCGGGTAAACCGCGCGAACCATGACGCTGGGCGGCACCACGTCCGGATACTCGCTCACCGGCAGCAGCGGGATGGTTACCGCGCCGGCGAGGAAGATCACGATCGACAGCACCGCGGCGAAGATCGGCCGATCGACGAAAAACCTCGAAAAATTCATGCAAAAACTCCGACACCGGGGCGCCAGCAGGCGCCCGCAAGCGAACGTTAGAATTCAGCGGTCGCTGCCGGCGGGCCGCCGGCACGAGGGGTCAGGCGTCGACGGGTCTGTAGTTGGCAATGTCAGCCTCTACGCCCAGCCGCGCCATCGTTTCCTGCGGGTTGAACCCGCTCTCGGCATGGGCCTTCATCACGGCGCTGCGCGCTGCATCGATCGCCGCCTGGCTGTCCCACTCCACCACCGTGACGATGTTGAACCGGCCAGGACCCGCGACTTGCTCCAGCAGCGCATCCCGCACGAAACCGGGCTGCTGCCGGAGAAGCCGGTGCGTATCGCCGACCCGCTGCAGGAACTCCTCGCGGGCGGCCTGCGGCACCACAAACTTGTCGACGCGGTAGATAGCTGCTTTTTCTGACATGGCTGGCTCCTCGCCGGTAAATGGTGTGGAAACTCGCGGGCAGTCCTGACCGCCCGGAACGACCGCCCCGACCTGAACAACACGCTCGGCAACAAACCCGGCGGAATGACTAGCCCTGCGGCACAGCAGCCACCATCGCGGCCGGCTCTGCCTGCACCGGCATGCCCGGGAAGAACACCCGCTGGACGCCGTTGACGATCACCCGATCGCCGGGCTCCAGCCCGGCCTCCACCACGCGCAGACCCTCGACCTTGCGGCCCAGCACCACGTCCTTGCGCACGGCGCGGCCGCTCGCGTCGACCACGTAGACGTATTTGCGGTCCTGGTCGGTCAGCACCGCCCTGTCGTTGATCAGCAGGGCGCGGAAGGAGTCGCTGCCGAGCAGCTGCACCCGCGCATACATGCCGGGGGTGAAGCGCCGGTCGGCGTTGTCGAGCACGGCGCGGATGCGCATCGTGCCGGTCGCCGGGTCAAGCCGGTTGTCGATGAAATCGACCAGGCCGGGATGGGGATAGCCATCGTCGCTGGCCAGGCCGATGCGGACCGGCGCGCCGCCGCTGCGGGCACGCGGCTGTTCGCTGGCGCGCGCCAGCGCCTCGTAGCGCAGAAAGTCCCCCTCATCCGGGAAGAAATGGACATGCACCTTGTCGAGCGACACCAAAGTAGTAAGCAGCGTGGCATTGCCCTGGCCGGTCACCAGATTGCCCACCGTCACCAGCGCCCGGCCGGTACGGCCGGCGATGGGGGCGCGGATCTCGGTGAAGCCGAGGTTCAGGCGAGCGGTATCGACCGCGGCCTGAGCGGCCTGTACCTCGGCAGCGGTCTGCGCGGCGGCGGCCCGGCGTTGATCCAGCTCTTCCACCGACATGCCGGCAACCTCGACCAGCTTGCCGGCCCGTGCCAGCTCGGTTTTCGCCAGCTCGGCCCTAGCGCGCGCGTGGGTCAACTCGGCCTCGGCCCGTGCCAGGGCGGCCCGGTACGGCCGCTGGTCGATGACGAACAGAACCGCGCCCCGCTCGACTTCCTCGCCTTCCCTGTAGTTGATGCGCTCGATATAGCCATCCACCCGGGGGCGGATTTCCACCGATTCCACCGCCTCGATCCGGCCGGTAAAGCTGTCCCAAAGGCTGATATCGCGGACCACGACTTCGGCCACCTCGACTGCCGGCGGGGGTGGTGACTGCTCGGCTTGTTCGGCTTTACTATTACAGCCGGCGAGAACGGCTATGCTTAGCAGCGCGGCGACAGCTACGGGCTTGGAATTGGACCTTTTATGCATCGTAGTTACCTCGTCGACCCGTACGTTGTCGATTAGGCAACGGCCAAATCGACAGAGCCGGACTCCAATTCGCTCGGGTGAAACGCTGAAAAAGCCCGTCCTGGACTTTTTCAGCTCGCAGCATCAGGAAAGTGCTAGCGGTATTTATGCGGATCAATTACTTGCAAGCTCGATCCGCGCACGGCGTCACTCCCTGTTCCGCCCCGACAGGCTGTCGAAAGTAGGGATTGCTGGACCTTCTGGCTTGTCGGAGGCCACAAGATAGGGCCTGATGATTCGCTTGATTAGCCTGCTGCCGAGGGAAAAACTGTTCCGCAGGCGGGACAATCGCCGCGCGCATCGGCTACAGAAAAAGGGACAAATCGGTGCTGCAAGATCTGAATGAAACATTGATCTTTGCGAAGGTCGTTGAGCAGGGAAGCTTTACCGCGGCGGCGCAGACGCTCGGACTGCCGAAAACGACGGTCAGCCGGAAGGTGCGGGAACTGGAAACGCGCCTGGGGGTGCGACTGCTTAACCGGACCACGCGCAAACTCAGCCTGACCGAAGCCGGCATCACCTATTTCGAGTACAGCAGCCGCATCGCCCAGGATCTCGCCGATGCCGAGAGCGCGGTCCAGCAGCTGGAGGGCAGTCCGCGCGGCTGGCTGCGGGTAACTGCGCCGTACATGTTCTGCACCGACATGCTGTCCGCCCTGGTGCGGGATTTCCGCGAGCGCTATCCGGAGGTGCGGGTCGACCTGATCCTGTCGAACGACCGGCTCGACCTGATCGCCGACGGCATCGACGTGGCGATCCGATCCGGCACCCTGCCCGACTCCACGCTGGTCGCGCGGCCGCTGATCAGGTTCAATTCGTTCGTCTATGCCAGCGACAGCTACATCGCCCGCTACGGCGAACCGAAAACGCCGGCGGACCTGCAATACCACCATGTACTGGCGAAGCCGAGCGAGCGGCGCAACAACCGCCACATCTGGCAGCTGCACAATGACACACGGATCGAGGACGTCACCGTGCACCCGGTTGCCGTCGCCAACGACCCTTTCGCGCTCCGGTCGTTATTGATCAGCGGCCAGGGCCTGATGCTGATCGGCGAACTGAGCGTGCAGGCGGAAGTCCAGCAGGGTCTGGTGCGTCGGATTCTGCCGGACTGGGCGGGGCCAGAGATCGAGCTGTCGGCCGTGTTCACCGGCGGCGGCGCTGTATCGCCCAGAGTAAGAGCGTTTTTGGATTTCATCACCGAGCGGTTCCGCAACAACAGCCTTTTCTGCGTGGAATCTCGTGCCCTAGGGAGCAGTATGCGCAGGACGACGATACTGAAAACCGCGTAAGCGCGGCTGCGGCCGTTCAACCCCCGCGGGCAGCGTCGGGCCAAGCTCCCGGCGACCGGCTCGCGGCGTTAGGGCGGCCGAACAAAGCCGTCGTACTCGCCGACCAGGCGCTACTGAGATTTTGCAGGGCGACGCGCCCCGTGCATCCGGCCCTTGACCTCAACTTTGCTTGAGGTTCTATCCTTTCGCTCGTCGACTTCCAAGGCAGAAGTATCGACCAGAGAGCAAGCCGGCCAAGCGTCCCTGCACCTAGAGATTAAAGAGAAGTCATGTCTAAAGCGGTGATGTTGCATAAATACGGGCCGCCGGAAGTATTGCAGCTAGTCCAACGCACTCCGCCCCAGCCGGGCCCAGGCCAGGTGCGCGTTCGCGTGCAGGCTGCCGGCGTTCAGCCATTCGACTGCGCAGTCCGCAGTGGCCGGTTCGCCAAGCCCGGTGGGGCCTTTCGCAGCACCCTGCCGCAGATGCTGGGCAACGAGTTCTCCGGCGCCATCGATGCGGTAGGCAGCGGCGTCGCAGGGTTCAAACCGGGCGATCCGGTATTGGGCTGGGTCATGGCCGCGGCCTATGCCCAGCATGTGGTGGTCGATGCAAGCCAGATCGTCCGCAAGCCGGAGTCGGTCGGCTGGTACCCGGCCGCGGTGATTTCGGCTTCCGGACAAGCCGCGCATACCGCTTTGCACGCTCTGGAGGTCGGTCCGGGCGATACCCTGCTGATCCACGCCGGTGCCGGCGGTGTCGGCAGCTTCGCAGTGCAGCTCGGCCAGCTGTGGGGCGCCAGGGTCATTGCTACCGCCAGCGAGCGGAATCACGACTACCTGCGGTCGCTCGGCGCGATTCCGGTAGCTTACGGCCCGGGGCTGGCGCAGCGCGTGCGCGCCGTGGCGCCGCAGGGAGTCACCGCGGCGCTCGATGCCGCCGGTAGCAATGCACTGGATACGTCGGTCGAGCTGGTCAAGGACAGACGCCGGATCGCCACCTTGGTCGATCTCGATCGCGCCGCCGCGCTGGGCGTTCTGGCCGTTCGCAGCCAGAGAAGCATCGAGCGGCTGAACGAGCTGGTGGCTCTGCACGCCAGCGGCCGTCTGCAGGTGCTGATCTCCCAGGCCTTTCCGCTGGAGCGCGCCGCCGACGCGCACCGCTTGGTCGAAACCCGTAAGGTCCGCGGCAAGGTGGTGCTGACGGTGGACTAGTGGGCTCCGCACGCAAGAGCCTCTCCCGCCACAGGAGCGGGGACCGGCGAGGCGCTGTTCTTACTCCCCTCTCCCTCGCGGAAGAGGGGCTGGGGGAGAGGGGGAGAAAAACTCCCGTGCGCACCGCTAAGCAAGGCCGCCCAGCTTTGCTTGCCCGCCGCCGAATTCAGCCGGCTGCCGGTCCGAGGCGCTCGCTCAGAGCGCTGGCGAGCTTGGCGGTAAGGGCGTAGATCGACAGCTGCGGATTGGCGCCGATGCTGGTGGGAAAGAGCGAGCCGTCGTGAATCGACAGGTTCTCCAGCTGGTGGTGACGGCCGAGGCTGTCGGTGACCCCGAGCCTCGGGTCCTCGCTCATGGCGCAGCCGCCCATGACGTGGGCGCTGCCCAGCCGGGCGCGGTAGATCGCCAGGTCCAGGCTATCGATCAGCGCCCGCGCCTCGCTCAGCGTCTTGGCGTAGCGGGCGTCGGCATGCGCCGGCAGCACCGCCTTCGCGCCGGCGGCGAACTGGATCTCCGCCATGCTGTGGAAAGCGCGGCGGATGCCGTCCCAGGTGTAGTCGGTCAGGCGGTAATCGAGCACCGGCGTGCCGTCGCCGCGCAGCTCGACCGTGCCTTCGGCACTGTCCGGGTGGAAGCCGTCGCGCATCAGCGCCAGCATCATGTTGGTGTGCGGCAGCTGCGCCATGCGCCTGGCGGTAGCACCGCCTTCACCGCCGATCAGAGCGGCGGTGAAGGCCGGATGCAGCGGCGGCACTTCCAGCTTGTAGCCCATCCGGCCGCTGACCCCATCCTGCCACTGGAACTGGTCCGAGTAGATCGACTGCGGCGCGCCGTAGAAGGGGTTGATGACCTTGTCGAACTGGGCGGCGGAGAAATTCACCAGGTGCAGGAAGGTGCGCTTGCCGGCACGCCGGTGCGGGTCCGGCGCTTTCGAGCGCAACAGGATGGCCGGGGTATTGATGCCGCCGCCAGCGAGCACGTAATGCCGGGCCCGCACCAGGATCTTGCGGCCGGTCGGAGCAACCGCCCGCTCGTCCATAGCCAAGCATTCCAGGCCGGCGACCTGATCGCCGTCCAGCAGCAGGCGCTCGGCACGGGCCAAATACAGCAGCTCGCCGCCGCGCTCCAGGGTGGCCGGAATGGTGGTGACCAGCATCGACTGCTTGGCGTTGAGCGGACAGCCCATGCCGCAGTAGCCCAGGTTGGCGCAGCCTTTGACGTTGCGCGGGATGATGCCCCACTGCCAGCCGAGCTGCTCGCAGCCGTCGCGGATCACGCCGTTGTTCTCGTTCGGCGGCACCGCCCAGGGCGCCACGCCGAGCCGCTGCTCCATGCGCTCGAACCAGGGCGCCAGCTCCTCGGAGCTGTGACCGCGGACCGCATAAACCTCGGCCCAGTGGGCCAGCGTCTGCTCGGGGGTGCGGAAGCTGGAGGTCCAGTTGATCAGGGTGGTACCGCCGACGGCGCGGCCCTGCAGGATGGTGATCGCCCCATCCTTGCTCATCCGCCCGAAGCCCTCCTGGTACAGCGTGCCGTAGGCCTCCGGCTCCTGCAGGGTGAAGTCGCTGCTGCTACGCAGCGGGCCTTCTTCGATCAGCAGCACTTTGTAGCCAGCGGCGCTGAGAATCTCGGCCGTGGTGCCGCCGCCGGCGCCGCTGCCGACCACCACCACATCCGCTTCCAGCGTCAGATCGCGCTCCAGGCGTGAGCCGTCGTAGGTTCTCCAGCCGCGGGCCAGGCCTTCACGAAACGGATCGGGGACGGGCATCGAACTGCTCTCCTGCGCTCGTGGTGGGACTTGGCGCGCTAGATACGCGGCGGTCCGGGGTAGCCGGCTTCGGCCCAGGACTGCGGACTGCCGTACCAGGCCACCGCGATCAGCTGCAGCAGCGAGGCGTGGCCCATGCGCAGCAGGCTGATGGAGCTGTGCTGCCAGCGCTGCAGAAAGGCGCGGATGGCGTCGCTGCCGGCATTCTCCCAGCGGCTCCAGACGCCGGTCAGCGGACCGCGCAGGAGCGACAGCGCCAGTACATCGAACAGCTGCAGGGTCAGGTCGCG
>DASULL010000421.1:0-2885 GCA_036278215.1 Gammaproteobacteria bacterium
CCCTTCCAGCGCACTGAGCACGGTCTGCAGGCGGGCGATGCTCTCGGGGTGATTTGGACCGGTGTCGTGTTCCAGGCAGGCGGGATGGGTAATCAGCCACGTCGTCATGAATGCTGCCTCCGGCAACGGGCGTGGTTCGACAATAACCCGTTACTATAGCGCCGCCAGGGCCGCTTGCCTAAACGCAGGGGAGTAGTGGAGCGGTGCCGGTTGGGTTTTTCTTCTCCGTTGTGCGGTTCGCGCTTGCGCGTTTCCAATCAGCGCCCGTCGAAGAATTGCTGCGAGAAAGCGATATTCAGCGGCTCGCCATCGGCGGGAGTAATGCGAAGCTGAAACTGCCGGCTTTCGCCGTCGGCGATGGCAAAACTGCCGATATAGGAAATCACGCCATCAGTTTGCACCGGCCGCAGCTCCAGCGGTTGCAGACTGCGGCCGCCGGGGCCGATCTGCGCTTCGATGCGGGCGGCGACCGGCTGGCCGGCCCGTTTCACCGAAACCAGTAGCACGCCGCGGGTGCGGCTGCGCAGGATGCCGTAGTCGCGGGCTACTTCCTGTGTCAGGAAGCCGGAGGGGAAGGCGCTGTAATAGACCTGGTAGTCGCCCACCGCCTGCTGCCCCTGGGCCTGCGCGAGGCCGGCGACGAGCAGCAGGACAAACGCGAGCCGGCGGATCATCAGTCGCCTCGCTCGAACCGATACATCGCCACCTCGCCCAGCAGATTGGGCAGCCAGCGGCTGAAGGCCCGCTCGTGATGGGCATGGTCGAGCACGTGGCGCTCCAGAATCCGGATGTTCTGCTCGCGGCAGAGCGCTTCGAAGTCGCGCAGGGTGCACAGGCGGATGTTGGGCGTGTCGTACCAGGCGTGCGGCAGGGCGTTGCTCACTGGCATTCGCCCCTTCAGACCAAGCTGCAGCCGTACCCGCCAGTAGCCGAAATTGGGGAAGGTGACGATGCCCTGGCGGCCGATCCGCAGCATCTCGCAGATCAGGCGGTGCGGATAGCTGACCGCCTGCAGAGTCTGGGACATCACGACATAGTCGAACGAATCCGGGTCGAAGTCGCTCAGGCCGGCGTCCAGGTCGGTCTGGATGACGTCGACCTTGTTGCGGATGCAGGCGACTACATTGGCCGGATCGATTTCCAGGCCATAGCCGCTGACATCGCGGTGCTCCTGCAGGTACTTGAGCAGGGTGCCGTCGCCGCAGCCGAGGTCGAGCACCCGTGAGCCCGGTGCGATCCACTGGCTGATGATGGCAAGGTCGGCACGCAGTTGCAGTTCGCTCATGCCCCAACCTCCTCGGCCACCTGCTCGAGATAGGCGTGCATGACGTCGAAGTAGGCCGGTATCGGCAGCAGGAAGGCGTCGTGTCCGTGCGGCGCGTCGATCTCGGCGTATGCGACCGATTTGTCGCCGTCGAGCAGGGCGCGGACGATTTCCCGCGAGCGGCTGGGGGCGAAGCGCCAGTCGCTGGTGAATGAGGCCACCAGAAACTTGGCGGTCACATGCGCCAGCGCCGCCGACAGATCGTGGTCGTGCTTGGCGGCTGGATCGAAGTAGTCCAGCGCCTTGGTCATCAGCAGGTAGGTGTTGGCATCGAAGCGCTCGACGAAGCTCTGGCCCTGGTAGCGCAGGTAGCTTTCCACCTGGAAGTCGACCTCGAAGGAATAGCTCAGCTTGCCCGAGGCGCCGCGCGGCTCACGGCCGAACTTGGCGCGCATGGCGTCGTCGGACAGATAGGTGATATGGCCCAGCATGCGTGCCAGCGCCAGTCCGCGCCGCGGCACCACGCCATGGTCCATGTAGTAGCCGTCGTGGAAGTCGGGATCGGACACGATGGCCTGCCGCGCCACCTCGTTGAAGGCAATGTTCTGCGCCGACAGTTTGGGTGCGGTGGCGATCAACAAGGCATGCCGCAGCCGGTCCGGGTAGTCGATGGCCCACTGCAAGGCCTGCATCGCGCCGAGGCTGCCGCCGATCACCGCTGCCCAGCAGTCGATGCCCAGCACATCCGCCAGACGCGCCTGCGAGCGCACCCAATCGGCGACGGTGACGATGGGGAAGTGCGGACCGTAGCGCTTGCCGTTGCGGGGATTGATGCTGGCCGGGCCGGTCGAGCCGCTGCAGCCGCCGATGTTGTTCAGCGAAACGACGAAAAAGCGGTTGGTGTCGATCGGCTTGCCCGGGCCGATACAGCTTTCCCACCAGCCCGGTTTGCGGTCGTCTGGCGAATAGTAGCCGGCAGCGTGGTGGTCGCCCGACAACGCATGGCAGATCAAGATCGCGTTGGAGCGATCTTGATTCAGCTTACCGTAGGTTTCATACGCCAGCTCGTAGTGCGGCAACTCGCGGCCGCTGTCCAGCGGCAGCGGCTCGTCGAAGCGGTGCAGCTTAGGGACAACCAGACCGACAGAGTCGGCCGGAAAGGTGGTGCTCATCGTTGTTGGGCAGGTTCCACGGAGGCAAAGAGGTGAAAGTCTACTGGCAAGCCTCGGCAGGCCGCAACCTGGCATGGCTCATAGGTTGCCTTGCAGACATGGCGGAATTTTCTGCGGCTGTCGGATTCGGACCCGCTTGTCGCGGCCGGTTTCGCCACTGAGCAGCTCGACTTGGCTGCGGGCGACGCCAAACAGCTTCGCCAGAAAATTGCAGATGTACGTGTTCGCCTTACCGTCTACCGGCGGGGCGGTGATCCGTAACCTGAGACGCTCGTCCTGCCAGATCAGCTCATCGCGGGAAGCGCGCGGCTGTACTCGCAGCCGCAGCAGCAGATCGCCGTCCTGGCGCTCGATGACATTCACAACAATCCTCGCAACGGCGGGAAGATGTCGCCGAGCAGCAGGCGAATGACGTAGATCAGCAGGATCGCCACCATCGGTGAGAAGTC
>DASULL010000422.1:0-6798 GCA_036278215.1 Gammaproteobacteria bacterium
GGCGGCAAAGGCAGCGACCGCCTCGCTGGCTGGCTGCCGGTAGTCCGGCGGCCACTGCAGCCAGCCCCAGGCGTGCTGATCGCGGCTGCGGACATCGGCGTAGAGCGCCTCGAACAGGGCATACTGGCGCAACGCCGGGCCCTGCTCCTGCTGATAAGCCCGAAACGCCCGGCCGCGCTCGCTGTCCCGCGACAGGCATTGCTCACGGAAGTGCCGGTATAGCTGCTCGAGTACGCCCAGCTTGACGGCGGACACTGCCGGATAATCCACCTGCTCCGCCTCCCGCAGCGCCTGCAGCCGGGTCTGGAATTCGGCGCTGCGCACCTGCTCCCGCACCGGCTCGCAGTCGACGTAGTCGGGAATGGCTTCGACGTCGAGGTAGAGCGGATTGAGGAAGCGGCAGCTGGATGGGCTGTACGGGCTGGCGTGCGCCGGGTTGCCTAGGAACAGCGCGTGCAGTGGGTTCAGGCCAACGATGTCGGCGCCCTGCTCGCGCCAGAGCTCGGCGAAACGGCGCAGATCGGTGAAGTCGCCGATTCCCCAGTTACGCTCCGAGCGCAAGGTATACAGCTGCAGCGCCGGCCCCCAGATGCGTTGGCCGTCGCGCACTGCGGGCGGCTGGTAACAGCGGCTAGGGGCAACGATCAGCAACGTCTCGGCGCGAGTCTCGTCGGCCAGCTTCAGGGCAAGCCGGTGATAGCCGGGCGGCGGCAAGAACGGCAGGAGCCAGCTCAACTCGATCCGCGGCTCGCTTTCCCCCTCGACCTGCCATTCACGGCCGCGCTGGCAATCGGCCACCAGAATCTCGCCAAAGCGGCGATGGCCATCCTCTTGGGTAATCTCCCAGTACAGTCGCTGATCCAGCCAGCCGGCCGGCAGCAGCAGCCGCACGGTAGCCGGCTCATGCTGCCAGACTACCCGCACCGGCGGCAGGGTTTCGCGGCCCTGGGCCGCATCCCAGGCGGCCAGCGCTGCCTCGGCATCGGCGGCCGGCTCGGGCAGGACTTCCAGCGCGGCCAGCAGTTCACGCAGCACGGCGTCATCTGCCTCATGCTGCTGACCGAAGATGTCATGGTAGGCAAGGACGATGCCGGCCTCGGCGGCCAGCCGCCGCAACGGCGTGGTTTGGGTCATATGAGAAGCCTACGCGATAGGTCACATGGTCGACGTTAGGTCGGCCCGGTCGTCAGGCAAGGCGGGGAGCACTGCTTAATGGCCGCTCCGGCCGGAGCGGCGGCAGTGGGGTTGCCCCCTCTCCCGCGAGGGGAAAGGGGAAGAGGCGGGTTCGCCGGCCTCTCTTCTTCGGATGTGCCCGGCTCGCTCGTCAGAGAGCGAGAAAGACGGCCAACCGGACGGCGCGGTGCGGCGCTGAGCGACAGCACCGCCGTGGCCTTTCCTCCCTGCTCCCCTGGCGGGAGCAGGGCTTGGGGATGAGGGGGAGGTTTCGGCCAGCAACCGCAGAAGCTCCCGCCAGCGGGCGAGAGGGGCGACAGGCGGGATACCAGCAGACACCTTAAAAGGGCTGGCTCTTACTCCTCCAGCGACCACAGCACCGCCCATGGCGGCAGCCTGCCCTGCTTTACCCCGTCGCTGGCATAAAGCCAGCGCCCGTGCGGCAGCTCGGCGGCCAGCGGCTTGGCGCTCAGGTTGGCGGTCAGCCGGTAGCGCGCGCCGCGGCCAAGCTGCCAGCTGACCCGCAGACCGCGCTCAGCGAACACGCTGAAGTCGGCGCTGCCGCCGGGCAGGTCGGCCAGCCGGGGCAGCAGCTCCCGCCGCCGCAGCGCCAGCAGACTGCGGTAGAACGCCAGCCAGTCGGCATGCGGCGGCTGCGTCAGCTCGCTCCAGTCGAGCTGGGCCGCCGCGAATGTGTCCGCGGCGTTGGGATCGGGGATGCCAGCGCGCGCCTGCGGATCCTGAAAGCGCTGGAAGCGGGCGAACTCGCGGCGGCGGCCTTCGGTGACGGCCTGCGCCAGCTCGGGGCCGAAGTCGCAGAAGAACGGGAAGCGCCGCTGCGTTGCCCACTCCTCGCCCATGAACAGCAACGGCGGGCTCGGCGCCAGCAGCTGAATAGCGATGGCGGCGCGCAGCGCCTGCGGCGAGGCTAGCTCGGTCAGGCGCTCGCCGAAAGCGCGGTTGCCGATCTGATCGTGATTCTGCAAAAAGCCGACGAAGCGGGTCGGCGGCAGGTAGGCGCTAGGCTCGCCGCGCCGCTCGCCATGGCGGTAAGGCGAGACATCGCCCTGATAGGCGAACCCTTCCGCCAGGCAGCGGCCCAGCAGGGCCAGCGGCTGCTCGGCATAGTCGCGGTAATAGCCGTCGGTTTCGCCGGTAAGCAGGACATGGAAGCAGTGGTGCAGATCGTCGTTCCACTGGGCGTCGTAGCCCCACTCGAGGTAACGGGCGTCGTTGGCTTCGTTTTCCAGCACCAGGTGCACATGCCGCTCACGGCCGGGGCCGCTTCTGACCCGCTCTTCCAGCTCAGCCAGGATGTGACGGGCGGAGTCGTCCTTGATGGCGTGCACCGCATCCAGCCGCAGGCCGTCGAGGTGGTATTCCTCCAGCCAGTAGAGCGCGTTGTGGATGAAGAACTCGCGGACCACTTCGCTGCCGCGGTCGTCGTAGTTAATGGCGGCACCCCAGGGGGTCTGGTGCTTGTCGGTGAAGAAGGCGTCGGCGTAGGTATGCAGGTAATTCCCTTCGGGGCCGAAGTGGTTGTAGACCACGTCCAGCAGCACCATGAGGCCGCGGCGATGAGCGCTTTGCACCAACTGTTTGAGTTCGTCGGGCCGGCCGTAGTTAGCGTCTGGCGCGAACGGCAGAACGCCGTCGTAACCCCAATTGCGGCGACCGGGGAAATCGGCGATCGGCATCAGCTCGATCGCGGTGACGCCGAGCGCGGCCAGATGGTCGAGCTTCTGCTCGACCCCGGCGAAGTCGCCTTGGGCCGAAAAACTGCCAACATGCAACTCGTAGATCACCGCCTCATGCCAGGGGCGGCCGTACCAGCTGTCGTCCTGCCAGTCGAAGGCCTCCGGGTCGATCACCTCGCTGGCGCCGTGAACGTCGGCCGGGTTGAAGCGGGAGGCCGGGTCGGGCACTTGCAAGTTGCCATCGATGCGAAAGCGATAGCGGCTGCCGACACCAGCCCGAGCGGTCGTCAGCTCGAACCAGCCAGCACCGCTGGCCGGCATCGCCAGCTCGATTTCGTCATCGAGGCAGAGATGAATGTCGCGCGCAGATGGCGCCCACAGGCGAAAGCGGACGCCGTCGTCGGTAACGGCGGCACCGAACGGCATCTGGTGGCGGCGCTTCATCCAGCCTTCTCCCGCCGTTCCACCAGGAGAGCCAGTGAGCGGCCGGTCAGCGGGTAGGTGCCGGCGCTGGCAAAATACCCCCGCGACTCAAGGCCGGCGACGTGCGCGGTATCGAACAAGGCGTACCACCAGTCCATGCCCTGGTGAAAGTGCGGCAGGGTGAAGTCGATGGCCTCGTGGTAGGCGTTCACCAGCAGTAGGAAGTTATCGTCCACCAGCGGTCGGCCACGACGATCGCGCTCATCCAGAGCATCGCCGGCAAAGTACACGCCGAGGCAGCGGGCGAAGGCGGTATTCCATTCGTCGTCGGTCATTTCCTCGCCGTCCGGCGTCATCCAGAAAATGTCCTTGGCCAGGCCACCGCGGATGTCACGGCCATGGAAGAAATTGCGGCGGGAAAACACCGGATGCTCCTGCCGCAATGCAATCAGCCGGCGGACGAAGTCCAGCAGCTCCCGCTGCTCCGCACTCAGCGCCCAGTTCTGCCAGGAAATTTCGTTGTCCTGGCAGTAAGCGTTGTTGTTGCCCCGCTGAGTGCGGCCCATTTCATCGCCGGCCAGCAGCATGGGCACGCCCTGCGACAGGAACAGCGTGGCGAGAAAGTTGCGCTTCTGCCGCTGGCGGATGGCGTTGATACCGGGCTCGTCGGTCGGTCCTTCGACGCCGTAGTTGTAGGACAGGTTGTGGTCGGTGCCATCGCGGTTGTTTTCCTGGTTCGCTTCGTTGTGCTTGTGGTTGTAGCTGACCAGATCCTGCAGGCAGAAGCCGTCGTGGGAGCAGATAAAGTTGATGCTGGCATAGGGTCGGCGGCCGGAGCGCTGATACAGGTCGCTGGAACCGGTGAGGCGGCAGGCGAACTCGCCGATCAGACCACCGTCGCCCTTCCAGAAAGCGCGCATGGCGTCGCGGTAGCGGTCGTTCCACTCCGCCCAGCCGGGTGGGAAGTTGCCGACCTGATAACCGCCCTCGCCCAGATCCCAGGGCTCGGCGATCAGCTTCACCCGCGATAGCACCGGGTCCTGCTGGATGGTGTCGAAGAACGCCCCGAGCCGGTCGACTTCGTACAGCTCGCGGGCCAGCGCCGGCGCCAGATCGAAGCGGAAGCCGTCGACGTGCATCTCCTGCACCCAGTAGCGCAGCGAATCGGTGATCAGCTGCAGCACCCGCGGATGCTGCATGTTCAGGGTATTGCCGCAGCCGGTGAAGTCCATGTAGTGCCGCGGGTCGTTCGGCATCAGCCGGTAGTAGGCGGAGTTGTCGATGCCGCGCAGCGACAGGGTCGGCCCGAGTTCGCTGCCCTCGGCGGTGTGGTTGTAAACCACATCGAGAAACACCTCGATGCCGGCCGAATGCAGCGTCTTCACCATGGTTTTGAATTCGCCGATGTTGCCGGACGAGAGATAACGCTGTTCCGGCGCGAAATAGGCGATGGAGTTGTAGCCCCAGTAGTTGCGCAGGCCCTTTTCCACCAGATGGCGGTCGTCGATGAAAGCATGCACCGGCATCAGCTCGACCGCCGTCACCCTGAGTTTTTTCAAATGCTCGATCACCGGCGCGGTCGCCAGCCCGGCAAAGGTGCCGCGCAGCAGCGGCGAGACGTCCGGGTGATTCATGGTGAAGCCGCGCACATGCAGCTCATAGATGATCGTGTCATCCCACGGCACCCGTGGCGGCCGGTCGTCGTCCCAGGTGAAGGCCGGATCGATCACTCGGCCCTTCGGCACGCCGGCGGCGTTGTCGCGAGCATCGAACGAGAGGTCTTCTTTCTTGTTATCCAGCCGATAGCCGAAGTGCGCATCCGACCACTTCAGATCGCCGGCCAAAGCCTTGGCGTAAGGGTCGATCAGCAGCTTGTTGGGGTTGAAGCGAAACCCCTCCTCCGGCCGGTACGGGCCATGCACCCGATAGCCGTAGAGCAGACCGGGCCTGGCTTCCGGCAGATAGCAGTGCCAGACCTGGTTGGTCTGCTCCTGCAACAGAATACGCTGACGCTCGCGCCGGCCGTTGGAATCGAACAGGCACAGTTCCACCTTCTCGGCATGCTCGGCAAACAGCGCGAAGTTCACGCCTTCGCCATCCCAGGTCGCCCCAAGCGGATAGGGGTCGCCGGTCCAGACGGTGGTGATGCGCTCGGCCATACTGACTCCCTGAGGCCGGCCTGAAACCCATTGCGTTGAACGGACCACGCCGTTTCTTTCTATAGGATTGGCCTGTTACAGCCAGAAACAATTCCCTTGGCAGGCTGGCGCGAGATTTCCCCTGCAGGCACGACAGGGACTGCGCGCGTGGCTCTTATCTGGGGTCTGCGATCGGGCAGCTGTAGAGACGGGGACAAAGTTGCGCTCGGAGATGCCCGGGCCGCAACGAGCGGATGCCGGCCGAGCGCTCAGGGGTTCTGCTGGCTTATGCCGGCGATTGCGCTTCCAGCACGCCGGTGAAGTTGCGATCCGCCAGCTTGGCGGCGGCCGGCTCGGCTTGGCCAAGGAACCGGCTCAGTTCGGACCGCAAGCGCATGGCATCGCGATAACCCAGATCGATCAGCGCCCGGCAGTACCCCCGCTCGAACAGCAGATAGCTGAGCACGGTGGAGCCGGCCGATCCGTCGGCGCCACTGCCGCGCAGGAAAAAACGCATACTGGACGGCAGGTCGTGCGCGTAGCGGGCAGCGATCTGATCCAGGGGCTCGCTGGGGAGGATCTTCAACACATCGATATGACGCGGTGCTACCTCGGTTTGAGCGCGCTGCTCCGACGAGAGCATGGCGGCAATCCGATTTTTACGTTCCAGCCGCTCCAGATCGATTTCCAGCCCATCGAGGAAAGCCGCATTCAGCAGATGTCCGGCGACCTGCGCTACCGACGGGTAAGCGCCGCGCACCCGGCCTCGCGCCAGCATCTCTTCGCTGCCGCTGACGCCGACCACCAGGATGCGATCGGCCCCCAAGTGCAAGGCTGGGCTCAGTGGCGCCAGTTGCCGTACCGAACCGTCGCCGAAATATTCGCGATTCAGCTGTACCGCGGGAAACAGCGCCGGGATGGCCGAGGACGCCAGCAGATGGCGCAGGCCAAGGCGTGAGCGGACGCCTAGCCGGCGGTTGCGGCGCCAGCCACCGACTTCGCGCGCGGCCTCGAAAAAACTGACCGACTCGCCGCTGCTGTAACCCGAGCAGGTTACGCTGACCGCGTGTAGATCACCTCGTTCGATGGCCTGCTGAATCCGGTCGAAGCGCAGCATCCGCTCCAACAGTTGTGCCAGCGGCGCATTGTCGAGCAGGGAAACCGGCCGTTTCGCCCCAAGCCCGCTAAGAAACAGAGCGCTCAGCCAGCGGCTGCCATGCCCCACCAACCCTAGAAACTCGGTCCGATAGACCTGCTCGCTGCTAAAATTCCGCCAGACCGTCTCCAGGCCATGCACGCCGAGCCGGAAGCGGCTGGCAAAGGTCGCAATAGCGACCGCGTTGAGCGCACCGGCTGAAGTGCCGCAG
>DASULL010000423.1:0-3101 GCA_036278215.1 Gammaproteobacteria bacterium
GCGCCTATTCTCGGCTTATGGTTCGGCCTCGGCTCCCGGCTCGGCCGGGTCGGTTTCTACCTGTTGTTCGCAGCGGCCGTCACGGTGTCGGTGCAACTGGTCGGGATCTACCTGGTGTTCGCCAGCCTGATCTTGCCTGCCCTGGGCGCGCGAAGCACCAAAGCCGCCTATGTTGTCGGTGCAGCTGGATATCTTCTCGGCCTCCTAGCCTCCAGTTGGCTGGATCTGCCAGCCGGCCCAGCCATCGTCTGCGCACTGGCGTTTACCGCGGCACTAAGCGCCGCCGCCCGTTACCGGCAGCCACAGGCGGCCCGCTTGCCGTGAGCAATAAATGGCCGCACAACCTCCTGCTGGAGGTGAAGCGCCATGCCGAAATCTGCACATCCGGAACAGGACCTCCGGATTGCCGGCGTCCGCCTGAGCAATCCGGAGCGGGTTCTCTACATGGACCAAGGCATTACCAAACGGCAACTGGCCGAGCACTACCAGCGGGTCGCCGACTATATGCTGCCGCACATTGTCGGTCGGCCGCTGTCGCTGCTGCGTTGCCCGCACGGGCCGGGAGAACCATGCTTCTTTCAGCAGCGCTTGGATGGAAAAGTGCCGCCTGGGATGGAGCAGGTCACCATTGCCGATGCCAATGGCCAGCCGGCAACCCACCTGATCGTACGCGACCTCGCGGGTCTGATCGGGCTCGCTCAACTCGGCGTCCTGGAAATCCACCCCTGGGGAGCGACCGCCGCCGATCCAGACCATCCGGACCGGCTGATCTTCGACCTGGACCCGGGCGAGGAAGCGGTCTGGGAGGATGTCCTGCATGGCGCGCGCTGGCTCCATCGGCGCCTTGCCGCGCTCGGCCTGCAAAGCTTTCTGCGTACCACCGGCGGCAAAGGCCTGCATGTGGTTGCCCCGATTGCACCGGAGCACGACTGGGATACCATCAAAACCTTTGCCCGCAGCATCGCCCAGCAGCTCGCCGCTGATGACCCGCTACGCTACGTCGCCACTCCGAGCAAAGCCGAGCGGATCGGCAAGGTCTATGTCGACTATCTGCGCAACGCCCGCGGCGCCAGCAGCATCGCTAACTACTCGCCGCGCGCCCGTAAAAATGCACCCGTTGCCACGCCGCTGCTGTGGTCCGATCTGGTGCAACTCGATCGTAGCGACGCCTGCACTATCCGCAATATCCCCACCCGCCTGAACACTCTGCCGGACGACCCCTGGACCGGCTTCTTTGAGCTGCATCAGTCGCTGACCAAGGCAATGGTGGCGGAAGTCACTGCGGCAAGGCCGCCACTGAATCAGTATCACCATCTCTAGCAAGCTTGGTCGCAACGATTCGCCCGATAATCAACACGGAATACGGGCCGGCAACCCCGCCAGTCGACCCACGAAAAATCGAAGTGAGGGACGCGGAAAGCTCAGCCTGATTCGAGAAAAAATCACTAACGCGCTGTTACAGGACAAAAAAATACAATTTTCAAGGGATTTCCCCAAGTTGTTGTTTTTAAAAGGCCAAGCTACTTTTTAAAGGCGATTACAAGGAACTTCGCTATGACTTCCCTACACTTCTCCGCCAGCTCCGCTCCTCCTGTCCGGCCGCCCCACGGCAGACCGAGGGGCAACCCAAAATCCGATTTCGGAATTTACGCGGTTGACGTGTCGACCGGACAGGCCGGCGAAGATCAGCCTCGCTGGCTGGTGCTCGACGGTCACGGACGGGTTGTTGCTCGGGCCCATTCCGAACTCTTGGCCATTGCCAAAATGCAGGTCCTCCGGCTCACCGAGCTGACCGCGTAGCCGGGGCTGAAGCCACGGCAAAACCACCGGCCGCTTTGGCGGCGCGATAGACCTGCTGGCGCCGCAGCCACTCCGCCCCGGCCTTGAAACAGTTGCGTCAATCCAAACCGCTCGTATTTCGGCGCTCCTAATGTGCGTCCATGCGGCTGCACATTGTGTACACTGCCGCTGACACCAAACATCAATAACGCAGCCGCTACTGTCAGCCCACTTAATTTGTATGTCAGCCCCAATCCAACTGCTTCTCGAACGCGCCAACTCGGTGATCCTCGGCAAGGACAGGCAGATCCGACTAGCGCTGACCTGTCTCTTCGCCGGCGGCGACCTGCTGATCGAAGATCTGCCCGGCATGGGCAAGACCACTCTGGCACATACTCTTGCCGCCCTACTCGGGCTGCAGTTCCAGCGCATCCAGTTCACCAGCGACATGCTGCCGGCGGACATTCTCGGCGCGTCGATCTTCGACAGGGAAAGCGGCCGATTTACCTTCCAGCACGGGCCGATCTTTGCTCAGGTGATACTCGCTGACGAGATCAATCGGGCGACCCCGAAAACGCAGAGCGCTTTGCTCGAAGCGATGGAGGAGCGGCAAGTCACCAGCGATGGCCAGACCCGGCCATTGCCGGAGCCATTCTTCGTAATCGCGACGCAAAACCCAGAAACCCAGATCGGCACTTTCCCGCTGCCCGAATCACAGCTCGATCGCTTTCTATTCTGCTTGGAACTGGGTTATCCAGATCCGGCAGCCGAGCGGGAACTGCTGCGCGGTGAAGACAGACGCGCGCTGCTGAAACGGTTGCAGCCTGCTATGGATAAAGACGAACTGCTCCGCATCCAGCAGCGGGTACCCAGCATTCATGCCGCCGAACCTTTGCTGGCCTACCTTCAGGCACTGCTCGACCACAGCCGCCACTGCGGCCGCTACCGCACTGGGCTATCGCCGCGCGCTGGCCTCGGACTGCTGCGAGCCGCGCAAGCCTGGGCCCTGATCGACGGGCGCGACGCGGTGCTGCCAGAGGATCTCCAGGCGATTTTCCCCAGCGTCGCGGCACATCGGCTGCGCTTTGCCGGCGAGCACGGCTCGCGAATCGGCAATCTACAGGCCATGGAGATTCTGGAGGAGGTAGCGATTCCTTGACCGCTGGTACGCTTGACCTCCGCCGACAGGTACAGCGCTGGGCCGTCCGCTTGAGCCGCCGCAACGTCGCCCCAACCAAGCTCGCCTACCGGACGATTTACGTTTTGCCGACCCGCAACGGCCTGCTGTTCGCCGTCATGTTGTTCGTGATGTGGCTGGGCGC
>DASULL010000424.1:0-7017 GCA_036278215.1 Gammaproteobacteria bacterium
GTCGCAGGATAATTTGCCGGTTACCGTCGGCGCTTTCTTCCACGGCCACCATGCAAACCCTCCTCCGCCATGGACACGCCGCGCTGCCCCCGCAGCGAATCTCGACGTGCAGCGCACAAGCGCCAGAGCCGGTTTACTGAAATTGAGTGTAGCAGGTGAAAAACGGAGCGAAAGGCCAGAAAGAAATCTAATGGGGATGAGGAGCTATTGCAGGCAAAATTGAATCAAGGGAATTCCCTAGGATCGCGGCGGCAAACGGACCGGCTTTCCTTTGCTCAACCAGGGGCAAAACGCCCAGCAATGGCGCAGGCAGACGCGCCTGGAGGGTGGCCACCTGAGCCTCGGCCCGCGAGTCGCTCGGGTCGACCAGGTTGGCGACCCAGCCGGCAAGACGAAGCCCGTCCGCCTGAATCGCCTCCGCCGTCAGCAAGGCGTGGCTCAGGCAGCCCAGCCGGACCCCGACCACCAGCAGCACGCTGAGGCCAAGGCGGCGGGGAATATCGGCCATGCTGTGGCCCGCATCGAGCGGCACACGCCAGCCGCCGGCGCCCTCGACCACCATCACATCGGCGGCCGGCGCCAGCTGCCGATACGCCGCCTCGATCCGGTCGAGACTGATCGGCCGGCCGGCTTCTGCGGCTGCCAGATGGGGAGCGATAGCGGGAGCGTAAGCAAAGGGATTGACGAGGTCGTAAGCGAAGCCGCCAGCAGCGGCGATCAGCGCCTCGGCATCTTCGTTACGAAGGCCATCCGCGGTTTCGCGGCAGCCGCTGGCAATCGGTTTCATCGGCGCCACCCGCAGCCCTCGTGCCTGCAGCGCACGTATCAGCCCCTGCGCGATGACCGTCTTGCCGACTCCGGTATCGGTCCCGGCGACGAAAAAACCGGCCATTCTAGCCTTGCCCACGCCGGCCGATGCTGCTGAGCGGCACCCCGACCGTGCCGTCGACGCGCCGCTGCGGCAGAGTCTGCGGCGCCCAGGCGTGGCCGTAGATAACCTCACTGCTCGCCGGCAGGCGGCCATCCGGCTGCCGCCAGTGTTCGTAGGCGGCCCGCATGGCAGCTGCGGCCCGCGGGGGGGTAAGGCCGGTGCGGCGCCCGCTGGCAATGTTACGACCGCCCGTGGCGCGCAAGTCGCGGACCAGTGCGTCGAGATCGGGGTAAGTCAGCGTGATGTGCTCGGCTTCCATGACCGGATCGGCAAACCCGGCGCGCATCAGCGCGTCGCCGACATCGTGCATATCGATGAAGTCATGGACATGGACATGGTCATCGGCCGCCGCCCAGGCTTGGCGCAGCTCTATCAGCGTATCCGGGCCGAAGCTGGAGAACAGCAGCAGACCGCCCGGCCTGAGCGCGCGAATGAAACTGGCGAAGGTACGATCGAGATCGGTGACCCAAGGCAGGGCAAGATTGGACACGATCAGATCGACGCTGGCTGGCAGCAGCGGCAGCGCTTCGGCATCAGCGCTGATGCACAGCGGCCGGCGCCAGAGGCGGCCGCGGCGTCGGGCGTGCTGCAGCATAGCTGGCGCCAGGTCCAGAGCCAGCACCTGGGCGCGGGGATAGCGCCGCAACAGCGCTCCGCTGGCTTCGCCGGTGCCGGCGCCGACGTCCAGCACCCGCGTGGGCTCGATCCGGATCACGTCGAGCCGCTCCAGCAAACGCCGGCCGACTTCCTGCTGCAGGACCGCGGCCGCGTCGTAAGTGGCGGCGGCCCGCTGGAAGGCGCGGTAGGTACGGTTTTTCGCGGGCAATACCAGCTGACTCATACCGGCGCCACCGCCGGCAGCTGCCGCTGGCGACGCTCCAGCGCGGCCAGCAAGGCATCCACATCGGCTTCGCTGTGCAGGGCGTTCAAGGTAACGCGCAGCCGGGCGGTGCCGCTAGGCACCGTGGGCGGCCGGATCGCGGTCACCAGAAAGCCGTCTTGTTCGAGGCCGCGGCTGAGAGCGAGCGCCGCGGCGGCATCGCCGATCACTATAGGCTGGATGGGAGAATTCGAGGGCATTAACGACAAACCGATCTGCTCCGCACCGGCGCGGAAGCGCGCCACCAGCAATGATAACCGCTCTCGCCGCCAATTCTCTGCCTGCACTAGCCGCAGCGCCTGCCGGGTAGCAGCGCAGACTGCCGGCGGCAGCGCCGTGGTGTAGATATAGGTACGGGCTTTCTGAACGCACCACTCGATCAGCTCGGTGCTGCCGGCGACAAAGGCACCGAAGCTGCCGAGCGCCTTGCCGAGCGTCCCCATCAGCACCGGCACTTCCGCTTCGCTCAGCCCCGCCGCAGCGACACAACCCCGGCCTTCGGGGCCAACCACGCCGATGCCGTGGGCGTCGTCGACCATCAGCCAGCCGCCATGCCGGCGGGCCAGCTCGGCCAGCTCGGCCAGCGGTGCGACATCACCGTCCATACTGAACAGACCGTCGCTGACGATCAGCCGGCGCCGGTACTCCCCCTGCATCAGCAGGCCGGCGAGCGCCGCCGTATCGGCGTGGGCATAGCGGAACACGGCGGCGCCGCTGAGCCGGCCACCATCGTAAAGCGAGGCGTGGTTAAGCCAGTCGTGGAACACCGCATCGCCATCGCGCACCAGCGCATCGATCAGGCCTGTGTTGGCCATGTAGCCGGTGGAAAACAGTAGCGCCCGCGAGCGGCCGAGGAAATCGGCCAGTTCCTCTTCCAGCGCATCGTGCTCGCGCCGGTGGCCGGTGATCAGATGCGCACCGCTGCTGCCGACGCCATAGTCCGCCGCCGCCCGCTGGAACGCCTCGACCACCCGCGGATCGACCGCTAGGCCAAGGTAGTCGTTGCTGCAGAATACCCGCAGACGGCGGCCGTCGAGCTCGGCGTGGCCGCCTCGATAAGCGATCGCCCGCGGCTGCCGATACAGATCGGCAGCACGCCGGGCCTGCGTCTCCGCCGCCAGATCCCACATGCTCAGCAACAACCTTGCGGCGCCGGCTCCGCGGCCGCGGCCGTTTCGAACTTCAGACCCAGCCGCTCGAACAGCTGGCGGTCATGGTCGGTATCCGGGTTGCCGGTGGTGAGCAGCTTTTCACCGTAGAAGATGCTGTTGGCGCCGGCGAGGAAGCACAGCGCCTGCTTCTCATCGCTCATCTCGGTGCGGCCGGCCGACAGGCGCACGTAAGAGCGCGGCATGAGAATGCGGGCCACGGCGATGGTGCGGATAAACTCGAAGGTGTCCGGTGCCGCGCGGCCGGCCAGCGGCGTGCCTTCGACCTGCACCAGCTGGTTGATCGGCACGCTCTGCGGATGTTCCGGCAGGTTGGCCAGGGTGCACAGCATGGCAACCCGGTCGCGGCGCTGCTCGCCCATACCGACGATGCCACCGCAGCAGACCTTCATGCCCGCCTCGCGCACCCGGGCCAGGGTGTCCAGCCGATCCTGGTAGCTGCGGGTGCTGATGATCTCGCCGTAGAATTCCTCGGAAGTGTCGAGGTTGTGGTTGTAGTAATCCAGGCCGGCGCTCTTCAGGGTGTCCACCTGGTGATCGTTCAGCATGCCGAGAGTGGCGCAGGTCTCCAGGCCCAGCGCCTTGACCCGCTCAATCATGTCGGCGACCTTGGCCAGCTCCTTGTCCTTCGGGCTGCGCCAGGCGGCGCCCATGCAGAAACGGGTGGCGCCGGCAGCACGCGCCCGCTCGGCTGCGGCCACCACCTGCTCGACATCCATCAGCGGCTCACGCTTGAGGCCGGTGTCGAAGCGCACGCTTTGCGGGCAGTAAGCACAGTCTTCGGGACAGGCGCCGGTTTTGATGCTAAGCAGGGTACTGACCTGGAGCGTATTGGCGTCCCAGTGCTGACGGTGGACAGTCTGGGCCTGGAACAGCAGATCGTTGAACGGTTGGGCAAACAGCCGCTCGACTTCCTCCAGCGTCCAGTCGTGGCGGGTTGATTGTTGTTGCATGGAGGACTCCGGCAAAGACGTTAGGATGATCCCGCGATGGTAGCGTTGCCGGCGGAACTGTCAACCGAATGGACTCGAAAAAAGTTTACAAGTGGTTACAAACCAGCCTCGGCTGGCTGCTGCCAACCACCTGCCGCCTCTGCGGCGGGGATGGCGAGCAGGGCCGCGAGTTATGCCGCGGTTGTCACGCTGATCTGCCCTGGATCGTGTCTGCCTGCCGGTGCTGCGGCGAACCGCTGCCGGCCGGGCCAGCCGAACTGCTCTGTGGCCGCTGCTTGCGCCGGCCGCCTCCGTTCGAGCAGGTGCTCGCACCGCTGCACTTCGAGCCGCCTATCGATCGCCTTATCCACGCCTTCAAATTCCGCGGCGATCTCGCCGCCGGCCGTCTGTTAGCCTCTTTGCTGGCGGACGCAGCCGCAGAGCGCCGCCCGGAGTTGCTGCTGCCGGTGCCGTTGCATGACCGCCGCTTGCGTCACCGCGGCTTCAATCAGTCGCTGGAAATGGCGCGTCAACTGAGCCGCACCCATCGCATTCCGCTGGCCGCCAACCTGCTACGCCGCAGCCGCGACACGCCGGCACAGCACGCGCTGCCAGCCAGGGTGCGGCGAGCCAATATCCGCGGCGCGTTCGAACTGCGGGGAACACTGCCGGCCGATCACATTGCCCTGATCGATGATGTCCTGACCACGGGCCACACCGCGGCCGAAATCGCCCGCACCCTGAAGCGGGCCGGCGCGACCCGAGTGGAAGTCTGGGTGGTAGCGCGAGCGTAGCCCTGGAATCAGTAGGCATCGAACGCCGCCTGCGGATTCTCCCGGTACCGGCCCTCCAGCAGCGCCAGCATCAGCAGTATCCGCGCCTTGTGCGGGGCAAGATTGTCGGCAGTGGCAGCCTGCAGGTGGGCATATGCTGCCAGCGGCACAACCCTGCCTTCGCCAACCCGGCTGCTCAGGACAACGTGCAAGCCGGCCTCCCTGGCCGCCAGCAACGCCGCCGCCTCATCGGCGGAACATCTGCCCGCCCCGGTACCGGCGACGACAATGCCCTGGGTGCGGCCGGCAGTGGTGAGAAAACGGATGATGTCGCCGCGGGCACCGGCATAGGAGTAAACGATCTCGACTGTCGGCAGCGCCGTCATCTCCAGGCGGGAAAACTCCGAATGCAGCGTGTGCCGGCGCAGCGGTGTTCGCTGGAAAATCACCTGGTCAGGGTCGACCTGCCCCAATACGCCCAGCTCGCCGGAGTTGAAGGTTTCCAGTCGGTAGGTATGGGACTTGGTAGCGTCGCGCGCGCAGTTGATCTGATCGTTCAGCACAACCAGCACTCCTTTGCCGCTGGCGGCATCGGAACTGGCCACTCGCACCGCGCTCAGAATGTTGGCGTGGGCATCGGTGCTCAGGCCGGAAAAAGGCCTTTGAGCGCCGGTCAGAACAATGGGCTTTGCCGAATTTACCGTCAGATGGAGGAAATAAGCGGTTTCCTCCATCGTGTTGGTGCCATGGGTAATGACCAAGCCATCGTAACCGTCTTCATTCAAGTACTGATGGGCCTTCGCCCTGAGCTGCAACCAATGACCGGTATCGATCAGCGTGCTGCTGATCCCGGCAAGCTCTTCAACGTCGACAGCAGCGAAATCGCCTAATTCCGGTATCGCTTCCAGCATTTCCTGCGCTGTGTAGCTGCCCGATACGTAGTTTCTAAAGTCAACGCGGCTTGGATGATGGGCGGAGATGGTTCCGCCCATAGCGATAAGTTTAATTTTCTTCATCGACCGACCTTCGCTGAGCTACGGCGGCAACCGCCGCAATAAGACGACCATGGCCGTGCGATTGGCATCATCACCGAAGAGGACATTATCCGGCGGAACGAGCCAGCCGGGCCGCTCAGTGCCCCGCTCTATGCTTCAATGAGTACCCGCTGCCCTCAGCCCGGCTTGGCCTCCGCCCCAGCGACACTGACCGGCCGCTCGTCCAGCCGCCAGATCAGCAGGGCGACCAGGGCAATAAAAGGAATCGACAGCAGGTTCAGCCAAGCCCAGTTCAGCAGCACCACCCCCTGACCGGCAAACAGGCTGCCCAGCGCCGCCACGCTGAACACCAGGAATTCGTTGATGCCCTGCACCTTGCCTTGTTCCGCCGGGCGGTAGCTAAACGACAGCAGGTGGGTCGCGCCGATGAAAGTGAAGTTCCAACCCACCCCTAGCAGCAGCAGGCCGATGAAATAGTGCCAGAAGCCGATGCCGGACAGATTCACCAGTACGCTCAGCAGCAGCGCCAGACAGCCCCAGAGAATCACCCGCCGGCTGGTGTAGCGGCGGATCAGCCGGCCGGTGAAGAAGGACGGCACGAACATCCCCAGCACATGCCACTGGATCACCTGGGCAATAGCGGGAAAATCGTGCTGGTGCTGGTCCATGGCCAACGGTGTGGCCGTCATCAGCAGCACCATCACGCCGTAGCCGATCATGCCGGAGGCGACTGCCGCCACCAGCAGCGGCTGGCGGAACAGCTCGGGGTAGGAACGGACCGCTTCTGCCTTGCCGAAGGTTCGCGCGCCAGGCAGCGGCAGCAGCACGATCAGCAGCAACGCCACCACGTACAAGCCAAACAGACCGTAGAACGCGCCCACATAAGGGTTGCCGTCGTACCAGCCGCGCGACCAGACGGCGAGATTGGGTCCGAGCACCGCCGCCAGCACACCGCCAGCCATGACCAGGCTGATGGCCCGCGGATGCTGCTCGGCAGGGCAGGCGTCCAAGGCGGCAAAGCGGTACTGTTGCCCTACGCCGATCGCCATGCCGATCAGAAAAGTGCCGCCGGCAAACCACGCCAGACTGCCCGCCACCAAGCCCTGCAAAGCCACCCAGACACCAACCAGCCCGATCAGATTACCGAGGACGAAACCAGCCTTGCGCCCCAACCGCTGCATCAGGTGCGCGGCCGGCAAGGTCGCCAGGATCAGCCCGCGGAACTGCAGGGCCACCGGCAGCGTGATCAGCGCCGGATGCATCGCCAGCTGCTGCCCGATCAGCGCCGACACCGATCCCAGCAGAATATTGCCGGACGACAGCAAGGCCTGAGCAAT
>DASULL010000425.1:0-18690 GCA_036278215.1 Gammaproteobacteria bacterium
CAGCCACGAACTTCAGCGCGAAGAACGGCACGCTGCCGGCGATGCCGCCACCGCAGTGGGTATAGACGTTCTGGTCTTCGCTAACCCCCACCAGACCCAGCAGCTTGCGCAGTTCCTCGGGCGACTTGAAGGTCTTGTCGGCGTTGTAGAACCCGCCATAAGGCATCATCTTGGCATAGGGGATGTGGCCGCGGCGGTTGTAGTTGAGCGCCTCGCCAAAGTGCCAATCCGGGCCCAGCCCTTCCACCAGCGCATTGCGCTGCGGGTCGCCCGAGGCAGCCAGCACTTCCGCGACGCTGGCCTTGAACTCTTCCCTGACCTCGGCGACCCGGAAGCTGCCCTTCTGCGGCGTCGGCGGCACTTCGGTCGTGACCGGCAGGCCCAGCTCCTTCCACTTCGACAGACCACCGTCCAGGATAAACAGCTTGTCAGTCGGATAGCCGTGGTAGAAGAACGAGTAGAACAGGCGGGTAGCGAACATGCTGCCACCCTGGTCGTAAATCACCACGGTGCGGTCCGGGCTCACGCCCCAGCGCTGGAACAGCGCCTCCATCTGCTCCGGCGGCAGCTCCTGGAACGGCACTTCGGCATTGGTATCGGTGAAGTAGTCGACGCCGCCGCCGTAGGACAGGCTTACCCCCAACGAGGTGCTCTCTTCAGGCGAGAACGACACGCTCTGCGCGCCCGGAATATGGCCTTCCACGTACAGCTTAGTGGGTTGGGCATCCAGCAGCAGCACCTCGGGGTTGCCCAGGTTCTCCTGCAGCCAGCTGGCGCTGACCAGGTTGCCTACCTGGGCTGCGGCGCTACCGCCGCCGAGCATCGCGGCTGTCGCGATCATCGCGAGAACCCTGTATTTGATTTGTTTCAACATGATCTTTCTCTAACTTGCAGTTTTCAAGGACGTGCCTGACCCGGGCCGCGGACCTCAACAACCGAACTTTTGCTGTTTCGGGATCTCGCGCACCACCACGTCGCTGTCGACCTTCACCTTCGCCGCCCTGGACTTGGCCAACGAGACGACAATCTTCGATTCAGCCACGTCCACCACCTTGGTCTGCCAACCGAGGGCCTGCACCGCCCCACCCTTGGCCACCCAGGCCGGAACCTGGCCGTTGGTCTCCAGTACTACCTGCCCACCATCCACGGCGACGACCTTGGCCGTGAGGGTTTCGGCGGCAAATGCAGCCGAACAGGACAGAGCCAGCACCGAAACCACGGTGGCTTTTTTGATCAGGCGATTCATGACTTGACCCTCAAAGAAATGAACAACAATCCGGACCGGATCCGGTCCGGCTGCCCGACCGGGTGCCCGCTCAGCACCCGGTCGGGCGAGGCAGCTTCTCGACCGCCAGGCCGAAAGCCGGACGCAGGCGCACGCCGATCGCACTGCCCGCGAACGCCGCCGGCAACCACAGCCAAGCGTGCAGGCTGCCGGACAGCATGCCGCTGAAGTACGCGCCGATATTGCAGCCGAAGGCCAACCGCGAGCCGTAGCCCAGCAGCAGGCCGCCGAGCACGGCCGCCACCAGCGAACGCAGCGGAATCCTCCACACCGGCGCGAATTTGCCGGCCAGCGAAGCAGCGGCAAGGGCACCCAGCACGATGCCGATATTCATCACCGAAGTGACATCCTCGCTGATCGGCGCCTCGAAGCTGTCCAGCCGCACGCTCCAGTAGCCCCAGAAGGCAACATCGACTCCGAGCGCCGCTAGCCCCTTGGCGCCCCACAGCGCCAGTGCCGAGGTAATGCCCCAGGGTTTGCCGGACAGCCACAGCGTGGCGAAGTTGAGCAGCACCAGCGCCAAGCCGCCCCACAACAGTGGCCAGGGGCCACGCAGGAACGAGACCGGCCCTTCGGTGCGCATCACCGACGAGACGATGCCGCCGTGGCGGCGCCGCTCGAGCAAGGTCGCGCCCCAGGCGATCAGGCCGAACACCGCCAGATAGAGCAGCAACGCTGGCCACAGCCCCAAGACGTCCAGCAGCGCAACCGGACCAATGTTGGGCAGGCTCATCCACCAGTCGAAGTGAGCCGTCGCCAGCACCGCGCCGAGGATGAAGAACAGGAGGGTCACCAGCATGCGCGTGCTGCCGCCTCCGACCGTATACAGCGTGCCCGAGGCGCAGCCGCCTCCCAGCTGCATGCCGATGCCGAAGATGAAGGCGCCGAATACCGGCGACAGCCCCACCGGCGCGGTCAGGCCGCGAACCGGATTGCCAGCCAGCGTGCCGCTAGCGAGGACTGGGAAGAACAGCACCACCCCGACCGCCAGCATCAGCATCTGCGCCCGGATCCCTGCCGCCTGCCGGTCCGCCACGAACACGCGCCAGGCATAGGTAAAGCCGAAAGAAGCCTGGTACAGCGAGACGCCGAGCAGCGCGCCGACCACCCAAAGCAGGGCCTGCTCCAGGCTGACGGTGTCGAACAGATAGAACCCGCCTGCAAGCAGCAGTACAACGGCAACGCCAAGAGGTAGCCAGTTGGTGGGAGCGGATCGATCCGCAAGTCCTGAGGGAGCAATAGAAGTGACTGACATTCTAACGGTACGACTTGCTGATTAAGTGTTTGTGTTGAAGCAGTTGCAAGAGTTTGCGCACAACGCAGCTACGACAACCTACGATCGCGGACCTCTTGCCATAACGCCGCCGCACTTCCAGCCGAGGCTTCCTGGAAGTAGAAGACTAAGGGCTCAAGGACCAGCTATGAAGGAATTAATAAGAAGTTAGTTATTCTAAAAAAGAATAAGACCAATGATTACGACTAGAAGACGTAGAGTGTAAAGCCAAAACTCACGCATCGGTGCGGCAGCTTTGCCGTGCTGGTTCGCCAGCTCAACCTGTACGCTAGTCCCTGAGCCTGGTCGGTTTCGCCGGATGTCACATTTCTGCTCTGGCGCTCGTCTGATTATCGGATCGTCAAACAACTAAGGAGACACCGATGCAGAGTCGCCTGGATTACTTTGCCGCCGCTCCAGAAAGCATGAAGGCCATGCTGGCGCTGGAGAACCACGTGCGCAACTGCGGTCTGGAGTACAGCCTGATCGGGCTGGTCAAGACCCGTGCCTCGCAAATCAACGGCTGCGCCTACTGCGTTCACATGCACACGCGCGAGGCACGGGCCGCTGGCGAAACCGAGGAACGCCTCTATCTTCTTTCCGCCTGGTGGGAATCGCCGCTGTATACACCGCGCGAACGCGCCGCCCTGGCGTGGACCGAAGCGCTGACTCGAATTGCCGAAACCCACGCACCGGATGAAGGCTATGCCGAACTGCAGCGACACTTCACGGACAAGGAGATCGTCCAGTTGACGCTGCTGATCGGCGTCATCAACGTCTGGAACCGGCTCAGCATCGGTTTTCGCAGCATTCATCCGATCGAGCAGACGGCTATGCCGGCGCCGACTACAGAAGCTTAACCAACCGACACAGGTGGCTCATGACGGAAGAAGCGACGCATGCGCTCCAGCAGCACCGTGGTTATCTCCTGGGGCTTGCCTACCGCCTGCTGGGCGAGGTGGCGGAAGCCGAGGACGTTCTCCAGGACGCCTATCTGCGCTGGCACGGCACCGAGCGGGCGGCGATCGACAACGCCAGGGCTTATCTGTCGACGGTCGTGACCCGCCTCTGCCTCGATCGGCTGAAAGAGGCCCGCCGTCGCCGGGAGACATATATCGGCGCTTGGCTGCCGGAACCGCTGCTCGAGGATCTGCCGCTCACGGCAGCGTCCGCGACCGATGTCGCCGAGGACGTTTCCTTCGCTCTCATGCTGGCGCTCGAGCGGTTATCGCCGCTCGAGCGGGCAGCATTTCTGCTCCACGACGTGTTCGACATGGGGTTCGAGGAGATCGCCGTCGTACTGGGCCGCAGCGCCGTCGCCTGCCGGCAGCTCGCCAGCCGCGCGCGGGCCAACGTGCGTGCGGCACGGCCACGCTTTACGGTAACGCCAGAGGAAGGTGCCCGGCTGGCGGGCGCGTTCTTCGAGGCTTCCCGCAGCGGCGATACTGCAACCTTGCAGACCCTGCTAGCCGAGGCCGCCACCTTCCACAGCGACGGCGGCGGCCGCAAGCTCGCCGCGCTGCGACCGATCGTCGGCGCCGATAAGCTCTGTCGGCTGTTCGCCGGGCTGGCGCGCAAGGCGAAGGGCGCGCGACCGCTGTGGCGGCGGGAAATGACCGTGAACGGGCTGCCCGGCTTCGTCACGGTCGAGCACGACGGCACCCTGCAAACCACGGCGCTGGAAATTGCGGGTGGCCGAATCGTGGCGATCTACGTCATGCGCAATCCCGACAAGCTCACCCATGTGCTGCCGCTGCTGCCCGATACCGTACGAGCGGCTGTCAGCAACGACCGGGCCATGATGTCCACAGCCGGGTAAGGCGGCCCTCACGCGATCTTGCGGGCATAGCGGACCTCCATTGATGCCGCTGAACAACGGGCTTGGAGCGCGAATCCACCCCTGCCACCGCTTTTCCGTTGAAATTTCTATTGAAAACGGTCTCGTGCGCTCCTAGATGGGCAGGCGATGACATCAACGCGACGACGACGTCGCCCCCACAAGGGAGACGTGGCACCCATGGACAGGCCGTGGCTCACCCAGTATCCGGCCGGCATCCCGGCCGAGATCGACCCCCATCGGTTCGCATCGCTCAAAGACATGCTGACCGCCACCTGCGCACGCTTTGCCGATCGACCGGCTTACAACTCGATGGGTGCGCAGATGACATTCCGCGAGCTCGACGAGGCGAGCCGCGCCTTCGCCGCCTGGCTGCAGAAAGATGCCAAGCTGCAGCGCGGCGATCGCGTCGCCTTGATGATGCCCAACCTGCTGCAGTACCCGGTCGCCCTGTTCGGCGTGCTGCGGGCCGGCATGGTGGTGGTCAACGTCAACCCGCTGTACACACCGCGCGAACTCGAATACCAGCTCAAGGACTCCGGCGCCGTCGCCATCGTGGTGCTCGAGAACTTTGCGCACACGCTGGAACAGGTGATCCCAGCAACGATGGTGCGTGCGGTGGTCACCACGCAGGTAGGCGACCTGCTACCGCCGGCCAAACGGCTGCTGACCAATCTCGTGGTCAAGCATGTAAAGAAACTGGTGCCGCCCTGGCACCTGCCCGACGCCGTAACTTTCAATCATGCGCTGGCTGCCGGGCGTAAGCAGACGCTCGACGATGTGGACCTCGGCCACGACGACCTGGCCTTCCTGCAGTACACCGGCGGCACCACCGGCGTCGCCAAGGGCACCATGCTCAGCCACGGCAACATAGTGGCCAACGTGCTGCAAGTTGAGGCCTGGGTCGCGCCCAATCTGGTCGATGGGGAGGAGACCGTGATCCTGCCGCTGCCGCTATACCATGTATTCGCGCTCACCTCCTGCCTCTCTCTGTTCAACAAGGGCGCGCAGATCGTGCTGGTGGCTAACCCGCGGGACATGCCAGCATTCCTCGAGGTGCTCAAGCACACCCGCTTCAGCGTGATCATCGGCGTCAACACATTGTTCCGCGCCCTGCTCGACGCCCCCGGCTTCGCTGCGGTCGATCTGCACCAGCTGAAGCTGGCGGTGGCCGGGGGCATGGCCGTGCAGCACGTAGTGGCGCAGCACTGGAAGGAGCGGACCGGCATACCGATCATGGAGGGCTATGGTCTTACCGAGACTTCGCCGGTAGCAGTCGCCAACCCGGTCACCGTCCAGGAGTGGACCGGTCAGATCGGCGTGCCGATTCCCAGCACCGAAGCCGCCATCCTCGACGATGACGGCACACCAGTTCCGCAAGGCGAGGTAGGCGAAATCTGCCTGCGCGGGCCACAGGTGATGAAAGGCTACTGGAACCGTCCCGATGAAACCGCCAATGTGTTCACCGCCGACGGCTGGCTGCGGACCGGCGACATGGGCGTGATGGACGAACATGGCAGCATCCGCATCACCGACCGCAAGAAAGACATGATCGTGGTGTCCGGCTTCAAGGTGTTCCCCAACGAGATCGAGGATGTCCTCACCCGGCATCCCGGCGTCCTGGAAGCCGGCGCCATTGGAGTGCCCAGCGAGCGCACCGGGGAAGCGGTGAAAGCCGTGGTGGTGCGCCGAGACCCGGCGCTAACGACGGAAGAGCTGCTGGCCCACTGTCGGCAGTACCTCACTCCCTACAAAATGCCGCACATCATCGAGTTCCGCAGCGAGCCGCTCCCCAAGACCAACATCGGCAAGATTCTGCGGCGCGAGCTGCGGGAAACAACGGCACGAGCCGCCTGACCGGAGCGCAGGCCCGCCCGTTGTGGGGCGACCTCAGCCCGGCGGCTCTCCAGCCGCCGGCGCCGGTAAGCTGGGCTCAGCTGCCAGCCTGGAGCACAAACTTGCCGGTGAACGATCCTGCGGCCGCGACTAGGCGCGCCAGTTCGTCTTCCGCCGCCGCCAGCAGTACCACCTGCGCCTCACCGACCGCCTCCTGCGGCGACACTACCCGAATGCTGCGACCCGTACTGGCGGCGAGCCAGCGGGTGAGGTCGGCGCTGGATTCACAGCTGCCAAAAACCACCTCGTGCTGATGAATGCGACGGGCGACAGAGACGGCCTGGCTGCCAGTACCTAGAATCGCGATCTTCATCGTGATTTTTCCTTGCGTTCGAGACGATCCGACCAATTGGATGTGCCTCGTGGAAATCACGATATCCGCTGTTTTCCCGCGGATAAACGCGGCAATATTGAACAAGTTGTTTACTGTGAGTAACCAATCCTCGTGGACACCCTGACCAGCATGGCGGTCTTCGCTCGCGTCGTCGAAGCGGGCGGATTCAGCCGTGCTGCCGAGCAGTTGGACATGTCGCGGGCAATGGTGAGCAAGCACGTCGCCTACCTGGAAGAGCGGATCGGCGTACGCCTGCTCAACCGCACCACCCGCCACGTCAGCCTCACCGGCGCCGGCGGCGAATACTACGAGCGCTGCCTCCAGATCCTGGGGGATGTTCAGGCGGCGGAATCGGCAGCCGCTGCAGGCACAGCGCAGCCGCGCGGCCAGCTGCGGGTGAACGCTCCGGTCAATTTCGGCGCCCTGCATCTGGCACCGGCCATCAGGGACTTCCTCCGCCACCACCCCCAGCTCAGCCTGGACCTGACCTTCACCGACCGTATCGTCGACTTGGTGGAGGAAGGCTTCGATATGGCGCTGCGGATTACCAACCAGCCCGGGCCTAACCTGATCGCCCGCCGCCTCAGCGAGGTGCGGCTGGTACTGTGCGCGGCGCCCGCCTATCTGCAACGCTACGGCGTGCCCCGAACGCCAGAGGATTTGCGCCACCACAACTGCCTCGGCTACACCTACTGGTTCTCGCCGGACGAGTGGCGCCTGCAGGGGCCGGACGGCGAGCACACCGTGCGAGTGAGCGGCAACGTCCGGGCCAACAACGGCGAGGCGCTGCGCACTCTGGCTCTCAGCGGCTGGGGGCTGTTGCAGGCACCGACCTATCTGGTCGCCGACGACTTGCGCAGCGGCAGGCTGCAGCCCGTGCTGCCCGACTACCGGACCGAGCCGCTGGGACTGTTCGCCGTCTATGCCGCTCGCCGCAATCTGCCGGCCAAGGTGCGGCTGTTCATCGATTTTCTGGCCGAGCGGTTCACCAATCCGCCTTATTGGGACACGGTAGATACGGTCTAAGACTTGCTTTCGGCGCGTCCGGGGGAGCCTGGATCAGGCGGCGGCACGCTGCGAACTTCGGAGAGTGTTGTAAAACATCGCGAGCGAAACGGAACACAGCAGTTTTAAGCACTCTCTATCAGGAGGTACTACGACAATGCTATTCAGATTCTGCCTGGCTGCCGCTGTCCTGACGTTGTCCGCCTGCACGGTGGACGCGCCGCTGCCGCCGGATGGCACAGTCGCTGCAGATGCCTATGCACTGCCCGCCCGGGCCGTAGATCTGATCGACCCGAACATTCCGCCCGCCAGCGCCGGCGAGGCGGGCTGGAATTTCCAGCGCAGCGCCGAGGTGGATCTGACCGGGGACGGCCGGCCGGAGCGGGTCGTGCTCACCGCCCGCGTCGAGTTATACCGCGGCCGACCGGCCTGGGATGACGGCCAGCCGTGGCAGGTCTACGTTGAAGCCGAGGACGGCACGCGCACTTATGTCTACTCGCAGCGCCTGCAGCTGGGGACCCTCACCATGCGGATCGGCCTGAATGAGCAGGGGGAGCCCGCCAGTATCCTGCTGGTCGAGCATCTGCCGGACCGGCTCAGCCTGTACGAGGCGCTCTACCGCGGACCCGGCGAGGCGACGCTGCTGGAGCGCTTCCGGCGGGTGCTGGACCCCCGCGGCGAGCTTGCCAGTCCGCAACTGCCGTAGACAGCCAAGGCAGGGGCGCAAGGCGGGGAATGGACCCTGGCGACTATGATCGGGACCGGTCCTTGCCGCCGTCGACAGCTTACCCGCTTCTCGACGCCCCTTCCGCGAGCTATGCTGACCGGCGTGCGCGTGCCGCGTTGATTGAACGCAACCGAGAAGGCCATCTTTAAATGAAAGACGTTACTCTTGAAACTTCCAAACAAGCAGCAGCGGTCCCACCATTTGGCACCGTCTTTTCCGAGCAGATGCCGCTCTCTCGGTTTAGCGACGGGCGCTGGACGGCAATGGAAACGGTACCGGTTGCGCCGCTCTCCATCCATCCGGGCGCTCATGTCCTGCACTATTCCAGCACGTGCTTCGAGGGCCTGAAAGCGTTCCGCATGCCCAACGGCGCGATTCGCGTCTTCCGGCTCGATCGCCATGTGGCCCGATTCCGCCAGAGCACGGACCTGCTGTGCCTGCCCACGCCCCCAGCCGACCTGCTGGAGCAGATGGTCCGCCATGTGGTGGAACTGAGCCGGGATGATGTGCCGGTGCCGCCGGGAGCGCTGTACCTGCGCCCCACCATGATCGGCACGGAGGCGAATATCGGCGCCGCCGGAACCCCCTCCGCGGAAGCCCTGCTGTACGTGCTGGCCTCGCCTGTCGGCGACTACTTCGCCGGCGGCGGCCGGGCCTTGAGAATCCTGATCGAGGATGAAGGAATGCGCAGCACCCCGGGCTTTGGCCAAGCCAAGACCGGCGGCAACTACGCGTCGGCCTTACGGCACATCATCAACGGCCGCGCTGCGCATAATGCCGATCAAGTGCTGTTCTGTCCGGGCGGCGATGTCCAGGAAACCGGCGCCTCGAACTTCTTCCTGCTCGACGACCGTCGGCTCATGACCAAACCGCTGGACGGCTCGTTCCTGCCCGGCATCACGCGAGATTCCCTGATCACGCTGGCCCGGCATATGGACTATGAGGTAATCGAGCGGGATTTCACCGTGGATGAGCTGAAGGACTGGATCCGCACCGGCGAGGCGGCGCTGTCCGGCACCGCGGCCGTGCTTTCCGGCGTTGGCACCTTCATTCACGACGGCAAGGAGTACACCGTCGGCGACGGTCGCGTCGGCCCGAACACCCAGCGCCTGCGCGAAGCCTTGACGGCGATTCAGTTCGGCGTCGCGGAAGACCCCTTCGGCTGGTTGACCTGACCGGAAAAAGCCAGGCCGGCGCCAGCTGAATCTCTCTGGCGCCGGCCTGGCTAAGTCGAGCATCTGCTTTCGGTGGCCACCACGCCATGCGGCGGCGGCCACGGCGAAGACAGCCTCTTCTCTAGTTACGCCTGCTCATCTTCAACGTCTGCATCGTTGCGGGCCGGAATCAGCCGCGGCGCGATCATGTTCTCCGGCCGCAGGACTTCGGCCAGCATGGCCTCGTCCAATAGGCCCTGCTCGCGCACCAGTTCCAGGATGCCGCAGCCGTTCATCAGCGCCTGCCGGGCGATGCGGGTGGCGTTCTTGTAGCCAATATAAGGGTTGAGGGCGGTAACCAGGCCGATGGAGTTCTCCATCAGCGTGCGGCAACGCTCTTCGTTGGCGGTGATGCCGACGATGCACTGCTCGCGCAGCATGTCCATGGCCCGCTGCAGCAGACGGATCGAATCGAACAGCTTGTAGGCGATCAGCGGCTCCATCACGTTGAGCTGCAGCTGCCCCGCTTCGGCTGCCAGAGTCAGAGCCACGTCGTTGCCGATCACCTCGAAGGCCACCTGATTGACGGCTTCGGGAATGACCGGGTTGACCTTGCCCGGCATGATCGAGCTGCCCGGCTGGCAGGCCGGCAGATTGATCTCGCTGATCCCGGTGCGCGGTCCGCTGGAGAGCAGGCGCAGGTCGTTGCTGACCTTCGACAGCTTCACCGCCAGCCGCTTGAGCATGCCGGAGAAAGCGACGAAGTCGCCCATATCGGAGGTGGCCGCGATCAGATCCGCCGCCGGCCGCAGCGGCTTGCCGCTGATGGCGGCCAAGCGCTCGACGGCGAGTCCCTGGTAGCGGGGGTCGGCGTTGAGACCGGTGCCGATGGCGGTGCCGCCGAGGTTGATTTCCCCCAGCAGCTGCGGCGCAAGCCGGCGCAGCTGCTCCAGATCCTGGCGCAGAGCCGCGGCAAAAGCGCGGAACTCCTGCCCCAGAGTCATGGGCACGGCGTCCTGCAACTGAGTGCGGCCCATCTTCAGCACATGATCGAATTCCGCGCCCTTGGCCGCCAGCGCCTGGACCAAGCTATCCAGACTGCTCAGCAGGGTGTCGTGAACAAGCAGCAAGCCGACGCGAACGGCCGTGGGATAGGCGTCGTTGGTCGACTGCGCCATGTTGACGTCATCGTTGGGGTGCAGGTGCTGGTATTCGCCCTTGGCATGCCCCATCGCCTCCAGCGCCAGGTTGGCGATTACCTCATTGGCGTTCATGTTGGCGGACGTGCCGGCGCCGCCCTGAATCATGTCCACCACGAATTGATCGTGGTGCTCACCCTGGATGAGGCGCGTGCAGGCCTCGGTGATCGCCGCGTACTTGGCTGGCGTCAGATAACCGAGCTTGCGGTTGGCGTCCGCCGCGGCCTGTTTAACCATGGCCAGAGCCACCACCAGCTGCGAGTACTGCGACATCGGGATGCCGGAGAGGTGGAAGTTGTTCAGTGCGCGCAGGGTCTGGATGCCGTAATAGGCTTCGGCCGGGACTTCCAGAGTGCCAAGCAGGTCTTCTTCGAGGCGCAGTGATGCAGCGGACATTGTGTGTCTGTTCCTTGGAAAGTGCGGGATAGCAGCGATGGCGTAGCAAATGGGGAGCGGTAGCCGCTCTCCGGCTACGGCCGTTAGACGCCGCTTCTCACCGATCGGTATAGCGGGCAACCAACACCCGGGCGGAGAGAAGCGTATACAGGCTTGACCACTGCATACAAGAAAAAATCACAAATTTTGAACGAAGCGCACATTATACACCCCGATACACCCAACGAAGCCGGTTGGCGCCAGGCTGCATCTGGCCGAGCTTCCTGTAAGGGGATACCGAGATCGCTCCCCCTGCAAGGGGCATCCTCCGCGGGCGTCGGACGGGGTCGGACCAGCGTGACGTTTTGTTTTATCCGCCATTCCACCTACTGAAGGCGCTAAATCGGTGGTCAGATCCCACTTTCCTGAGTAAAAGCAAGCATATAAGGGGCATGCCGCCTTTCCTGAGGCCGCCGTTTGCCCCGGAAAAAGCCCGGTTTAAGTGGCAAAAGACAGCAAATCCTAAAACCTTTCATCGACACATCAAAAGGTGGCGCTGGTCCGACCCAAGCCCGGCCGCGCCTCATCAGGCCTAATCAGAAGCCAATCCAAGTCTGGCGCGGACGTCGGCAATGGTTTTGCGCCAAGCGATCCGCGAGAGCGTCGCGATGCTGACACCGGCGCGGGAGCGCTCGCGCATCTCCTTTTGGGCGATTGCAAAGACGGCCTCGGACGCCTTGCTGGGATGGCCGACGTGGAAAGGCGGCTGGGGATCGTACTCGATGAGCAACTGGATGATCTCCGCCCGCTCACGGCCGCAGAATTCACCTGCCACGAACAAAGCCAAATCGATGCCCGCCGAGACACCGGCGGCCGTGATGATCTTGCCGGACTGGACGATGCGCGCCTCCGGCTGCGGTTTCGCACCGAAGGCGGCAAGCGTCTCCTGGGCAATCCAATGAGTCGTGGCCGGCCGTCCTTGGAGAATCCCCGCGGCCGCCAAGATCAGCGCCCCGGAACACACCGAGAGCGTGTAGCGGCTATGCCGATGGGCGTGCCTCAGCCACTTGAGGAGGCTGGCATCGGCCATGGCCGCGGCGGTGCCGGCCTCAGAGCCAGGTACTAGCACGATGTCGGGAGTCGGCGTCTCGGCATAGGAATGAGTGGCGCCCAGCACCAGGATGCCGCTGTCGGTCAGGACGGGCCCCGGCTGCGCGCTCACGAATCTCATTTCACACCCTGGGATAAAGCGCAGGACCTCGTAGGGGCCGACTGCGTCCAGTGTGGTCAGGCCGGGGTAAAGCACGATCGCGATTTGCATAACTTCTCCTCGGTTGCCGATGTCAATGCGCTTTTGCTGGGGAGCGCATCGGTTGACGCCGATGCTACTGAAACCTAGGCTCTGTCCGACATGCCCAGTTACCCACCTTTTCTGCCATGCCCCATCGCATCGACGTGCTGATCTTCGAGGAGTTTCAGCTGCTGGACGCCAGCGGCCCGATCGCCGCCTTTGAGATCGCGACGGGCTTTCATCCCGGGGCTTATCAGATCAACGCAGTCGCAGTGGCTGCCGGCCCCATTCGCAGCTCGTCCGGCATCGCTCTGCACGCCGCGGCGCTCGCGGACGGAGCGGATACCTTACTGATCGCCGGCGGCGAAGGGGTGCGGGCGGCGGCCCGTTGCAGGCGGACCACGGCCTACGTGCAGGCGCTCGCGCAGGCCGGCGCACGCGTCGCCAGCGTGTGTACGGGCTCGTTCGTGCTTGCGGCGGCCGGCCTCCTGTCGGGGCGGCGGGCGACCACGCATTGGGCAGAAACGGCGCGCTTCGCCCGACTGTTCCCGGACGTGCAGCTCGATTCCGACCGGATATTCACCCGTGACGGCAAGGTCTGGACCTCGGCGGGCGTCACGGCCGGGATCGACTTGGCGCTGGCGCTGATCGCCGAGGACCTGGGTGAGCGGACCGCCCGCGACACCGCCCGGCAGCTGGTCCTGCCCTATCGCCGCAGCGGCGGGCAGTCGCAATTCTCCAGCTTTCTGGAGAGCCAGCGCGGGGGCCGGTTCAGCGCCGTGCTGGATTGGGCGCGCGATCACCTCGCACAGCCGCTGAGCGTAGAACAGCTAGCCGAGCGGGCCGCCATGAGCCCACGCCATTTCGCACGCGCGTTCAAACGGGAGACGGGCGTGACGCCGGCCAAGGCGATCGAGCGGCTGCGGCTGGAGGCGGCCCGTGCCCGACTGGAGGCCGACATCGACCCCGTCGATCGTATCGCTGATCTGACCGGCTTTGGCGATGCCGAGCGGATGCGCCGGGCTTTTGTGCGCAGCTTCGGTCAACCGCCGCAGGCGCTGCGCCGGGCGGCGCGGGCTCGGCAACGCTGACCGGGCCCCGCCCCAGCACTCAGCGCGCGCCTACCCTGGGTAGGCGATATTTCTTCATGGCCCATTCGACTCGTGGCGAACCCTGCCCGGTTTTAACGAGGAAGCGCCGGAATCCGGGAGCGAGCGAGCCAGCACCCAACCCTGGCGCCGCCGCTGCAGCCAGACGATCAGCGCAAAGAGCGCGAAGCCGGGAATCCACATGAACTCCTTCGGCCAGCGGTCGGTGGGCGCTCGCACCGCCAGGATCTCCTGATCGAATTCCAGTCCGGCCGCGGCGGCCGGGCTGCCGAAAGTGACACTGTCGATCAGCACCTTGCCGCCCGCCTCGTAGGCCAGCAAGCCGAGCTTCTCCAGCTTCTCCTCGCCAGACTGGCCCTCGGGAATAGCCAGCAGCACGTAGAACTCGCGCGGATCGCCCACCGTATCCTCGCCGCGCACCTGCAGCCGCAGCTGGCTGCCCTCGTCGACCGTTCCCAATGCCTGAGCGATCCGCGCCGGCGGAATATCCGTGTAGGGGTCGTGCAGGAGATCCATCCAAAAGCCTGGGCGGAACAGGGTGAAGGCCACCAGCAGCAGCAGCGCGCTCTCGTACCAGCGGCTGCGCACCAGGAAGTAGCCCTGGGTACCGGCGGCGAAGATCAGCATGGCAACGGTCGCGATCACGAAGACCAGCACACCTTGCCATAAGCCCACGCCGATCAGCAGCAGGTCGGTGTTGAAGATAAACAGAAACGGCAAGGCGGCGGTGCGCAGGCTGTAGTAGAAGGCGGTCACACCGGTCTTGATCGGATCGCCCTTGGAGATGGCTGCAGCGGCGAACGAGGCCAGCCCCACCGGCGGGGTGACGTCGGCCATAATGCCGAAATAGAACACGAACATGTGCACCGCGATCAGCGGCACCAGCAGTCCGTTCTGCTGCCCCAGCGCCACGATCACCGGCGCCAGCAAGCTGGATACCACGATGTAATTAGCGGTGGTCGGCAGCCCCATGCCGAGGATCAGGCTGAACGCGGCAGTGAGCATGAGCATCAGCAGCAGATTACCCAGCGACAGCAGCTCCACCAGATCGGCCAACACCATGCCGACCCCCGTCTGCGATACCGCGCCGACGATGATCCCGGCCGAGGCGGTGGCGATGCCGATGCCGATCATGTTGCGGGCGCCGGCGGTCAGGCCCTCGCGCAGGTCCACCATGCCGTCGATGAAGCCACCGTGCTGGCGGCCGCCGTCGCCGCGCAGCCAGGACAGCAGCGGCCGCTGGGTGAGCAGGATCGCCACCAGCATCATCGAGCCCCAGAACGCCGACAGCCCAGGTGACAGCCGCTCGACCATCAGGCACCAAACCAGCACCACCACCGGCAGCAGGAAATGCAAACCGGACAACAGCACCGGCCTGGTCTCCGGCAGCTTGTCCACCGGCGCGTTCGGGTCGTCGGGCGGCAGCGGCGGGTTGCTCGCCGCGACCTTGAGCAGCGCCAGATAAACAGCCACCAGCAGCGTGCCGACAACCCAAGTGGCGGCCTTGCCCAGCGCCGGCTTGAGCCAGCCAAGACCGTAGTACACCGCCAGCGACAGGCCGGAGATCAGCACCACACCGAAAGCGAAGCCCAGCAGCCGCCGCAGCCAGGGCCTGGCGGCGCGTGGCAGCGGCTGCAGACCGAGCTTGAGAGCTTCCAGATGCACAATATAGAACAGTGCAATATAGGAGATCAGTGCCGGCAGGAAGGCATGCTTGATCACCTCAACGTACGTAATCCCAACGTACTCCGCCATCAGAAAGGCTGCCGCGCCCATCACCGGCGGCATGATCTGACCGTTGACCGAGGCTGCCACTTCCACCGCGCCGGCCTTCTCCGAGCTAAAACCGGTGCGTTTCATCATGGGAATGGTGAAGGTGCCGGTAGTGACAGTGTTGGCGATGGAGGAGCCGGAAATCAGTCCGGTCATGCCGGACGCGACCACCGCGGCCTTGGCTGGGCCGCCGCGTAGATGGCCGAGCAGGCTGAAGGCCAGTTGGATGAAGTAATGGCCGGCCCCAGCCCGCTCCAACAGTGCACCGAACAGCACGAACAGGAACACAAAGCTGGTAGACACGCCAAGGGCGATGCCGAACACCCCTTCGGTGGTGATCCACTGGTGGTTGGCCAAAGCGTTGAGGCTCACCCCACGGTGCGCCAGCAGGCTCGGCATCCAGGGGCCGGCGACGCTGTAGACGAGAAATACCAGGGCGATGATCGCCAGCGGCGGGCCGAGGGCGCGGCGAGTGGCCTCTAGCAGCAGCGGGAGGCCGACCGAGGCCGCAACCAGATCCATGGTAGTCAGGCTGCCGGGCCGCTGTGCCAGCTGCTCGTAAGCGACGAACAGATAGGCGGCGCTGGCGGCGGCCGCCAGTCCAAGCGCGATATCCGACAACGGCACCCACTCGCGCGGCGAGCGCTTGAACGCCGGGTAAGCGAGAAAAGCCAGTAGCAACGCGAACGCCAGGTGAATAGCTCGGGCCTCGGTATCGTTGAACACGCCAAGGCCGAGCACGAACGGCAGCGGCGAGGCGATCCACAGCTGAAACAGCGACCAGAGCAGTGCCAGTGCGGCGATTACGCTAGCCATCGGCCCGACCGGCAGCCGCGCACCGACATCCTGGGCGATCAGCTCCTCGGTGGAGAGCTGTTTATCCTGCATACCTCAAGCCTGTTTTTATTAGCTAAATGAACTGTGCTCACCACAGAGACACGGAGAGAACAGAGAAGAGAAAAGGAGTTCATCACCAAGGCACGAAGGACACTAAGGAACACAAAGTTAAAGACTCTCCTTTGTGCCGCTTCGTGACGTTTGTGCCTTGGTGGTGAATCTTCCTTCTTCCTCTGTGCTCTCCGTGTCTCTGTGGTGAATCTGCCCGTTACAGCCAGCCGCGCTCCTTGTAGTAGCGCTCGGCGCCCTCGTGCAGTGGCGCGGTCAGGCCCACCTTGATCATTTCTTCCGGCTTCAGATCCTTGAACGCCGGGTGCAGGCGCTGGAAGCGCTCCATGTTCTCGAACACCGACTTAACCAGCTGATAGACCACGTCGGCATCAACCTTGGCCGTGGTCGACAGCACGGCCTTGCCGCCGATGGAGGGGGTGGGGTTGTCGCTGCCTCGGTACAGACCGCCGGGGATCTCGGCCTTGGTGTAGTAGGTTTTCTCTGCCAGCAGCTTGTCGATTTCCGGGCCGGTGATCGGCACCAGCACGGCGTCGACGGTGGCGCTGGCTCCGAGAATGGCGCCATTGGGATGACCGACGAAGTAACTCATGGCATCGATGTTGTTATCGCCCAGTGCACTGGCCTGCTCGGCCGGCTTCAGCTCGGCGGCCAAAGCGAAGGCGGATTTATCCCAGCCCATGACCTTCATGATTTCATCGAAGGTATCGCGCTGACCGGAACCAGGGTTACCGATGTTGACGCGCTTGCCCTTGAGGTCCTCCAGAGCCTTGATGTTGGCGTCGCGGCGGGCAAGCACGGTGAAGACCTCGCTCTGCATGGAAAATATGGCGCGGATGTCCTCCATCGCACCCTGCTGCTCGAACGGCGGCAGGCCTTTCATCGCCTTGTACTGGTGGTCGGACTGCATGATGCCGAAATTGAATTCGCCACTGCGCAAGCCGTTGACATTGGCCACGCCGCCGCCGCTGGCCGGCGCGTTGCACCTGATGTTCTCGGCATCACGATTGACGAAACGGCAGATCGATTGCCCGGCCACATAATAAACGCCGGTCTGGCCACCGGTGCCGATAGTGATAAAGCGCTCTTGCGCCTGCGCCACACCGCCCAAGCTGGTTCCCGACAATGCAGCGGCAAAAATCCATGCCAAGGATTTGCATTTCATGGATGCTCTCCTCACGAGTTGTTTCCGAACAGCCCGGGCAAGCGCGTGAGCCGGCCCGGAAAGGTATTAAAAATCCGGCAGAATGAATATGGAGTCTAGCAAGCGCTGAGCTTTCCGCGACTGCCCATGCTCAACTGGCCGGTCGCCATACCGGCCGCTACCCCGAGGCCGAAGGCGCTCTTCCTGATGCCCTGCAGCAACGCCTGGCCGGCCGGGGCGAAAATAAATCTATCTCTTTAATCTTCGGAAAGCGTTGTTCCATCCCCAATGCTAGAAACATAAATCTGCCCTTTTTTCCATGGCTTAAACAGCAGATTTACCGGAATAAATCTCAGCCAGACCAAAGACATGAAAGGAAGGGGATCGCCATGTCACAGCGGATCGTACCAGGCACGCATCGGCTGACCAGGCTGCTAGCAGCCGGCGCGGCCATGCTCGCAATAGCCGTCATCGGTTCGGCGGCCGCTCAGGATCAGGAGCTCAAACCAACGCCGATTGAGTTCCGAACCAGCTACGGCGACATGAAATTTCCGGAAAAATATCCGGACGGCACCACCATTTCGATTACCCAATGGAGCCACTTCGTTCCGAAGTACGACGAATGGTTCGCCCAATACGCCCAGGACTGGGGCAAGGCGCATAACGTCAAAGTCACGGTCAACCACATCAACCTGAGCGATCTCCCGGCGAGCCTGGCGGCCTCCATCGCCGCCGGCCAAGGCCCGACCCTGGTGGAAATGAACGCAGCGCCGTCGGCCTTCATCGAGGGTCTGCAGCCGCTGGACGACGTCAACACCGCGGCTCAGGCGGCTTTTGGCGATATCGCCGAAACCTGCCGCTATTCGAGTTATCTGCCGACCAAGAAGATGTGGTACGGCTACTGCCACGGTTGGGTGCCCGACCCCGGTGTGTACCGTACCGATCTGTGGCAGCAGGCCGGCTACCAGAACGGCCCGGAGAGCTATGACGATCTGCTGGCAGGCGGCAGCAAGATCTTCCAGAAGACCGGCAAGCCGGTGGCGGTGGGACTGTCACCCGAACTCGACTCGGAGTTTTACGTCCGCGCGCTGATCTGGTCGTTCGGCGGCTCGATCCAGGACAAGGACGGCAACGTCGTATTCGATTCCCCTGAAACCCTCGCGGCGGTCCGCTACCAGAAGAAACTCTTCGACAGCGCCATGACGCCGCAGGTATTCGCTTGGAACCCGGCCTCCAACAACCAGACCTTCATCGCTGGGGAAGCCTCGTATATCCAGAACTCGATTTCGTTCTTCCGCAGCGCCCAGGACATCAACAGTCCGATCGCCAAGACCACCGGGTTTCGGCCCGGCCTGAAGGGGCCGAGCGGCCAGGCGCGTATG
>DASULL010000426.1:0-5052 GCA_036278215.1 Gammaproteobacteria bacterium
TACACCAGAGAACGTGCTGGGGATCCTATCGCTGATCGTCTGGGCGCTGATCCTCATTGTCTCGGTGAAGTACCTGATTTTTATCCTGCAGGCGGACAACGATGGGGAAGGCGGCATTCTGGCGCTGCTGGCATTGGTGGATCCATGGCACCGGTTCAAGCGACCCCGTTCCAGCGTACTTATTGCAACGGGCCTCATCGGCGCCGCAATGCTGTACGGGGATAGCGTCATCACGCCGGCCATTTCCGTTCTGAGCGCGGTGGAAGGCCTAGAAACCAGCGCTCACAGCCTGCACGCCTTCGTCATCCCTGTCACCGTCGTGATTCTGCTGGGGCTATTCGCCTTGCAGCGCTACGGCACAGCGAAGATCGCCAAGGTCTTTGCCCCCGTCATGCTGGTTTGGTTCATCGTCCTGATGTTGCTCGGCTTGAAGGGCATCGTTGCGGCCCCCGAAGTGTTGAAAGCCGTGAATCCGGCCTACGCGGCCAGTTTCCTGGTCGACAACGGGGCACTGGCGGCCATAGTGCTGGGGGCGGTGTTCCTCGCTGTCACTGGTGGCGAAGCTCTGTATGCCGACATGGGCCATTTTGGCCGGACACCGATCCGGCTTGCCTGGTTCGGCCTGGTGTTGCCGGCACTGTTGCTGAACTACTTCGGCCAAGGCGCTCAGATCCTGGCGCAACCTCAGGAAAGCACGCACCCTTTTTACCAACTGGCGCCGGCCGAACTGCGCCTGCCTCTGGTACTACTTGCCACCGCAGCAACCGTAATCGCCTCCCAGGCCGTAATCTCCGGCGCCTTCTCCCTGACTCGCCAGGCCGTTCAGCTCAAGCAATGGCCCCGGCTCCATATCATTCAGACCTCGGCTGAGCAGGTAGGGCAGATCTATATCCCTATCGTTAATTGGCTCCTGATGATCTGCACCATTGGGCTGGTTGTCGGCTTCCGTTCTTCCAGCAACTTGGCAGGTGCTTACGGGCTTGCCGTGAGCGTAACCATGGTGACAACCACCCTGCTGGCCTATCACGTTACCCGCCAGCGCTGGCATTGGCCGCTGCCGCTGTCCCTACTGGTAGTCGGCCTGTTACTCGCCATCGACCTGATGTTCCTCGGAGCAAACGCGCTCAAGATCATGAACGGCGGCTGGTTTCCGCTCATTCTAGGGGGCGGGATCTATCTGATCATGGACACCTGGGTCCGCGGTCGCCAGCTGGTCGAGAATCGGCGCGAGCTTGGATCGGTGCCCATCGACAGCTTCATCAAGCGAATCCGGCAGGAGAAGCCGGCTCGTGTCCCCGGCACGGCAGCGTTCCTGACCAGCGTCCTCGATGCCGCTCCGGCCGTGCTCCTGCATCATCTGGAACGCAATCATGTCATGCATGAGCGGGTCATCCTGGTCACCATGATGTCCGAAAGGGTCCCTTACGTATCCTCAGTCCAGCGCATCGACGTCCGCTCCCTCGGAGAAGGCTTGTGGCGGCTGCGGATTCATTACGGCTTCATGGAGAGCCCGGACGTTCCCAACGCTCTAGAGATCACAGAGGAACTGAGCTGCATCCCGAGCTTCAAGGAAAGCGAGACGACCTACTACCTCGGTCGGACGATCATGATCCCCACCAGGCAAGTCGCCGGCATGGCCTTGTGGCGCGAGCGGCTGTTCGCCTTCATGGCTCGCAACTCGCTCAATGCCACCGCGTTTTACCGAATTCCGCCGGAACGGGTGGTAGAGCTTGGGATGCGGCTGGAGATGTAGCGCGGAAGGTAGCTTCTTTAAGAACGGGGTACATAATCATTTGTAACTAGGCTAGCCGGCGCGTCAAAGCGCGGACTTTGTTGAGAACAACAAATAATGACTGCGAACGTTCCCCACGCGCTGATCGGCGAATCCTTTTCTCCCTGGACGCAAAAGGCGCGCTGGGCTCTCGAGTACTGCGGCGTTAGCTATCGCTATGCCGAGTACACGCCAACCCTCAGCGAGCCATGGCTGCGCTGGCGCATGCGGCAGTGGTCCGGCTCTGTGTCGGTACCGGTTCTATTCGTCGGTAAACAGGTGCTGCGAGGCTCCTGGGACATTGCCGAATATGCGAGCAAATACGCCGGCGACGGCAGGCTGGGCGACTTCGTCGAAGTGGCAAAGTGGAACGAGCTGAGCGAGCTGGCTCTGGCAGAGGGCAGGGCACGGGTCGTCAATTGTGTGCGCCAGAGCCGGCAGGCGCTCGATGAGGCGATGACCGGCCTGATCCCGCGGCCGCTGCACACACCGCTCAGGTTCGTTGCGCGGACCGCAGCGCAACGCCTGGATCGAAAGTATGCGCATCTGGTCGTGCCCGGAGCGCTGCGCCGCGCTCTACTGCTTACCCGCGCTGGTTTGGCCGAATCAGCCAGCGATTATCTGCTGGGCAGGTTTTCCTACGCCGACATCGTCATGGTCGTCATCCTCGAGATGATTGCGCCGGTCGCGCGGACGGAACCTCCGCTCGGGCCGGCGACCAAGCAGTGCTGGAGCGATCCTGCTTTGGTAGAAGAATTCGCCGACCTCGTACAGTGGCGCAATCGCCTCGCTACCGAAAAAACCACCTCATTCTCGCAGTTCCAGCACTTGTCGCCCTGACGGTGCCGATGCTCAGAAGCGCTCGGGCAGATGCCGGCGAATATCTTCCGCCCTGGGGAGGTGGGTCAGCTCCTTGCCGACTTCCTGGACCACCGCAGAGCGCAGCCTATGCGGCATGGCGTCTCGCAATAGGCCGAGAAAATCCGGCTCAGCGGCGATTACCAAGCGATCGAACTGGTGAGTGTTGTAGGCTTTTTCCAGATGCTCGGCCACTTCATGAGCGAACCGAATATATTCCTGTTCGCGCGGGGAGTAGTGGGTACCCATGCCGTGTACGCCCTGGCCGTAGCTGTCATGGGTAGTACCGGGTTCATCCTGGGCCATCTCGCGTGGATGCGAACGCGACTCCGGATGCACCATGTCGCTGAATTCATGCAACGTTGCGTGAGGAGGCTCGGCTCTAAAGAGGCGGGCCCTGGTATGGTCGGCAACGACAACCCACGTCGTGTTCATATCACATCTCTTTCCTGCCTGAATCGGCTGAGCTCTGGGGCTGGTGTATGTGCATGGGGGCGTTATTAACCATGGCAAGCTCCCCTGTACTCACGGAACCAGGGCCAAGGCGGGAACTTCGGCTGCTCGCACTTTGTTGGTCTGAACAGCGGCGAGAGGGATTGTCGGTGATCTAATCGCACCGACCTTCAGCCATGAAGACGCTTAAGCCGGTTGCACTGGCGGGCGGGATACCGCCATAAGACCAAAGGCCTATGCCGGCCCTATAGACTTGCCGCGGATGCGGATCGGGCCGATCCGGTCCGGCCATCGCCTTAGCGGGCCCGAGGCTAATCTGGAAAGCTAGGCCATGAAACGGACTCGATGTTTGATCGGCGCTTTCTCGACCTGACGATCTACGCCAGCCCGTACTGGTACGATCCGTGGATCGTTCAATTCTCCCGGTTACGGCGCTTGGCACGATCCGTGCTCTCATTCCGGCTGATGCTGGTAGGACTACGACACGGCCGGGCGCGGGCAAGTCTTGCCTCACGACGCGAGGCCGCGGCCATAGCGACCCGGTTTTACTCGGCTTTCCAGCTGTCGTCGGGTTGGCGGCAGACCGGGAAGCGCAGGGTGCTCTCTGGCCCGCGGGCAAGCTCGCTGCGGAACTCCAGCAACCGGCAGCGCCGGTGGTTGCGCTCGCCGCTGCGTAGCGCCGTGATCACGTCCCGATTGCCGGGGTCCAGGTTCCCCCGTTCGACCGGGACGCGGTCCGGCCCGTCCAAGGCCCGCCGCGCGGTGGCCTGGAAGCGCTCGATATTGCCTTCTTCGAAGTCCTGCATGGACCGGAAGGCAGTAGCACGGCCGCGGCGAGGACGAGCAGGGCGGCGAGCCAGTGGTGCGCCGAACCGGGCGATGGCTTCATCAATCCCGCCGCTCCTCCTGCCGCTCCGAAGTCCGCCCCTCTACCCGGGTTTCCTGGCGGGTTTCCGCCCGTTCCGAGGGGGTCGCGCAGGCCGTGATCAAGCCGCCGGCGGCCACGCTCAGGATGGCGCCGGCCGGGGGCGCGGCCACGGTTAGCACGGCAAGCAGCACTTTCAGCATTCGCATCGTCGGTTCTCCTCATGTCGGTCCGGCACAGCGGCCGGAATGCTGTATTGGGGGCTCCCGGCACCCTCACCATTGGCCTTTGGGCCAATAGAAAACCAGGCTCGCGGAGCCATCTAGGGAACAGCCAAGGGGCGTGTCGACGGCAGCCCGCCGCCGGTGAGTCCGCAAGCCGAACGCAACGCTAGCAGGAGGTAAATGATGGAACCCCGATCCGAGCCGACCCAATACCCGCTGCCAGCGGAAGGGGCTCACGGACCGGCGCCAGGCCTCGAAAAGGTTGCCGGGCGCCTGCGCCTGGAGGCGGGCGGCCAGCCCGCAGGGATCCTGGAGATCCGCGACGGTGAGGTGACCTTCCACCACGGCGGCGGCGAGGCCGACGCGGTCGCCGCCTGCGACAGTGCCGAGACCCTGCACGCGCTCACCGATGGCACCCTCAATCCGGTCGTGGCCAGCTTGCAGAACCGGCTCGAGCTCAGTGGCGATCGCTGGTTCGCGGTCCTTGTGGTACTCAGCCTCCTGGGCAGCTCACCGTTGCGACAGCCGAGCAAGGAGCACTAGCCATGGCACTCGACACGGTCAGTATCCTGGACGGCAACGAGTTCGTGGTGAGCGACCGCCGCGGCGACATCGAGGCGACGCCGGCCACCAGCCACGGCCTGTTCATCGACGACACACGCTTTCTCTCGCGCTGGGTCGTGACCGTCAACGGCATCCGGCCGACCCTGCTCTCCGTCGACGACCTAAACTACTTTCGGGTCAGGTTTTACATGGCCCTCGCCACCGGCACGATCTATGTCGACTCGCATCTGTCGGTGGTTCGCCAGCGCGCGGTGGGCCGCGGCTTCCACGAAGACGTGCTGCTGGAGAACCACGGCCACGAGCCCATGGACCTGGAG
>DASULL010000427.1:0-2389 GCA_036278215.1 Gammaproteobacteria bacterium
CTTAATTCCTATGACCTCGGCGTCGACATCGAACTCTACGACGCCATCCAGCGCCTGCGCTTCGAGCACCCGGAAGTGCGCGCGGTGGTGCTGGAATCGGCCAAAGAACGGATGTTCTGCGCTGGCGCCAACATCCGCATGCTCGGCCAAGCCAGCCACGCACACAAAGTAAATTTCTGCAAATTCACCAACGAAACCCGCAACAGCATCGAAGACGCCACCGAACATTCCCGCCAAATCTATCTGTGCGCTATCAACGGCACGGCCGCTGGCGGCGGCTACGAACTGGCGCTCGCGACCGATTACATTCTGATGGCTGACGACGGCTCCGCCGCGGTTTCCCTGCCCGAGGTGCCGCTGCTGGCGGTGTTGCCGGGCACTGGCGGTCTGACCCGCTTGGTCGACAAGCGCAAGGTGCGGCGCGATTTGGCCGACGTGTTCTGCACCACCGAAGAAGGGGTGCGCGGTCAACGGGCGGTGGACTGGCGCTTGGTCGACGAGATCGTACCGACCTCCCAGATGGCGGCCACCGTTCAGCGCCGCGCCGAAGAGCTGGCCGCCCGCTCCGACCGGCCGACGGATGCTCAAGGCATTGAATTGAAACCGCTGCATCGGGAAATCACCGGCAACCGCATCGAGTATCCGCACCTGACGGCAGAGCTGGATCGCGAACGCGGCATTGCCGCTGTCACTCTGCACGGGCCGGAGCAGGCGCCACCGGCCGACGCCGCCGGTGTCCAAGCTCAGGGTAGCGACTTCTGGCCGCTGGCTCTGATGCGCGAGTTCGACGACCTGCTGCTGCATCTGCGCCTCAACGAACTCGAGCTCGGCACCTTGGTGATACGCACCGTCGGCGATCTCGACAAAGCGACTGCTTATGACGCCTTGCTAACCCGTGAGGCCAGCAACTGGCTGGTGCGCGAGATCAATCTCCTTATCAAGCGCACGCTGAAGCGCCTGGACGTCACCTCGCGCTCGCTATTCACGCTAGTCGAACCCGGCAGCTGCTATGCCGGTTTTCTCACCGAACTGCTGTTTGCCGCCGACCGCAGCTACATGCTGGATGGCCAGTTCGAAGGCGATGCTACAGCGCCGGCGACCATCCGCCTAAGCCCACTGAACTTTGGCCCGCTGCCGATGAGCAACGGTCTCACCCGCCTGGAAACCCGCTTCCTGGGCGAGCCGGCAAGCGTCGAGCGGGCGCAGCAGCTGATCGGCAAGGACATCGATGGCGCCGCCGCGCTGGCAGCCGGCCTGGTGACCTTCGCCCCCGACGACATCGACTGGGAAGACGAGATCCGGCTGGCGCTGGAGGAACGCGCCAGCTTCTCGCCGGATGGCCTGGTCGGCATGGAGGCGAATCTCCGCTTCGCCGGCCCGGAAACCATGGAAACGAAGATTTTCGGTCGACTCACTGCCTGGCAGAACTGGATCTTCCAGCGTCCCAATGCGGTGAGCGAACAAGGCGCGCTGAGAAAGTACGGCACCGGTGAACGCGCCACCTATGACAAGGTGAGGGTTTAAGCGATGGAAGCGATCAACTACGACGACCTGATCCCGAATAACGTCAATCTTTCCAACGACCGGCGCCTCCAACGTGCCCTGGAACAATGGCACCCCGGCTTCATTAACTGGTGGATGGACATGGGCCCGAACGGGTTCCAGGAGAACGAGGTATACCTGCGTACGGCGATCAGCGTCGACCCAAAGGGCTGGGCGCACTTCAGCTACGTCAAGATGCCCGAGTACCGCTGGGGGATCTTTCTCGCTCCCAAGGAAGAAGGCCGGGTAATTCCATTCGGCCGCCACAAGGGCGAGCCGGTCTGGCAGGAAGTACCGGGCGAGTACCGGGCGATGCTGCGCCGCCTGATCTCGATCCAGGGCGACACCGAACCAGCCTCGGTCGAGCAACAGCGGCACCTGGGTAAGACCGCGCCGTCCCTGTACGACCTGCGCAACGTATTTCAAGTCAACGTCGAAGAAGGCCGCCACCTGTGGGCCATGGTCTACCTGCTGCAAGCCTACTTCGGCCGCGACGGCCGCGAAGAGGCCGAGGCGCTGCTACAGCGCCGCTCCGGCGACCAAGACAAGCCGCGTATCCTCGGCGCCTTCAACGAAGACACGCCGGACTGGCTGGCGTTTTTCATGTTCACCTTCTTCACCGACCGCGACGGCAAATACCAGCTCGAATCCCTGGCCCAGTCGGGCTTCGATCCGCTGTCGCGCACCTGCCGCTTCATGCTCACCGAAGAAGCCCATCACATGTTCGTCGGTGAGACTGGCGTGGCGCGCACCGTAGAGCGTACGGTCGAGGCCATGAACGAGGCCGGCATCAAGGACCCGTACAACGTCGACGCCATCCGCCGGCTGGGCGTAATCGACCTGCCCA
>DASULL010000428.1:0-3543 GCA_036278215.1 Gammaproteobacteria bacterium
GGCAGGACTAGCGCTCCGGCAGAGTGTCACATCCTGCCGAAGTTTAAGGGCCTCCGAGCGCGCATAATGGAGATCCCCCACCAACTGGTTGGTGACACTGGTGAGCCGGTTGTTAGCAACGAGGCTTTGGAAGCTGGGTACGCCGATGCTGACGATAATCGCAAATATGGCCACCGCGATCATCAGTTCGACGACGGTAAAACCTCTGACGAAGCTGCTGCGCATTGGATATTCTAGTCTCCCCGCCGACGCATCATTGACTGTTTCACTATTCCGGATGTCGGAGTGGGTCAAGCTCTATAGGCCCTCTGCTAGCATCTATAGATGTCGGTGTTGGAGCAAGAGTGGGGCGACGAGCAGGGCATCTGCACAGATAAGCGGTAGCTAGGACGGGCCGAGTAATGGGAGTTGATGCGCTACGGTGGCACTGACCCGATCGGTGGCGGGCGTTCCGGAGCCTCTGCCACGACGTACACTGAATTAACGCATACACTGGTTGCAGCTTAATAAGCGGTCGGTGAACATGGCCCCCAGCTATGACACCTGATCGGCACGAACGAGGTGACCGCTTGCAGTGCTCCGTGATAGGCGCGGAGCCGTGCTTCCAAAGGCTGGGTTCTCGAGAAGCGCCTCCCGCGCTTTTCCGTCCGTTGTCTGGTTGGTCCGTCTCTTATATACTTGCTCGCTCTGTGCCGGAGTAGCTCAGTCGGTAGAGCAACTGATTCGTAATCAGTAGGTCGGGGGTTCGATTCCTCTCTCCGGCACCATGCCTATCAAAAGGGCTGACCAGTATTGGTCAGCCCTTTTTCTTTGCTCGCCGACCGCTAAGACCATCAGGCCGGCCGCCGTTCCTCGGCGGTTAGTGAAGCACGATTAAGCCGACCGAAACCGACAGTCCTGCCCCGGTCTGGGAAGATCCTACCAGCGGCTTGGGGCAGTAACTTGTGTGGTTGCTCGCTACACGGTGGATGCGGGAATTCCTCCCATGGCGTGGATCGGCCCAGGGAGGCGGCCGCCGGCTACCGAAAGGCATCGGTCGGGGCGGTGTAAGACGCGCGGAATAAGAATTCTGGAGCTACAGGGTAAACCGCATCGACAAGTCGATCGCTCGCACATGCTTGGTCAGACCGCCGACCGAGATGAAATCGACACCGGTGGCAGCGACGGCGGGCAGATCGTCGAGTTCCATATTGCCCGAGGCTTCCAGGGTGGCGCGACCGGCGGTGAGGTTGACAGCCTGGCGCAGCATGTCCAGGTCAAAGTTATCCAGTAGAACCTGTTTGGCACCGGCGCGGAGCGCCTCCTCCAACTGCTCCAGGTTCTCCACTTCGATCTCGGTGGGCACATTCGGATGCAGCCGCTGAGCCGCTTCCAGGGCGGCAGTAATCGAGCCGGCAGCGTAGATGTGATTTTCCTTGATCAGGATGGCGTCATACAGGCCGAAGCGGTGGTTGCTGCCGCCGCCGCAGCGGACCGCATATTTTTGTGCCAGCCGCAGGCCGGGAACCGTCTTGCGGGTGTCAAGAATTCGGGTCTTGGTGCCGGCAACGGCATTGGCGTAGCGTTGCGCGATGGTGGCGGTGCCGGAGAGCAGTTGCAGGAAGTTAAGAGCACTGCGTTCGCCGGTGAAAAGCGCGCGAACAGGGCCGCTCAGGCGACAAAGCAGTTGCTCGGGAGCGACCTTATCGCCGTCTTGGACTTGCCAGTCGATCCTGACCCGCGGGTCGATCTGGCGGTAGACCTCGTCGAACCAGGACCGTCCGCAGATGACAGCGGCTTCCCGCACAATAACGCTGGCCTTGCCGATGCGGTCAGCGGGCAGTAGGTCGGCAGTACGGTCGCCACTGCCGATGTCCTCGACGAGGGCGCGCGCGACGTCGGCTTGAACTAGCGCCTGGTCAATCATGGCTTCGCTCCTTGTCAGCAAGCATCGGTGGCAGCGGCGATGCCGCAACGTTCTTTGCGGCGGGATGATACCAAACTAGGAGCCAGGCCCAAGTGTTTCCTGGTAAGCCACTATGGCGGCTGGGGCAGTTGAAGGCGCGATCAGATCGATGCCGCCGCTTCCGGTCTCGGCAGAGCGCCCCCACATTGCTGGCATGCTAGTCATTACGGTGGCGCCGGCAGGCTGCTAAGATGCGACCGTCATTAAGAATAATCAGTTGGGATACCCATGGATTTGTTGTTAGTGCTCAAGGCTCTCGTCATGGGAGTGGTCGAGGGCTTGACCGAGTTTTTACCGGTTTCCAGCACCGGCCACCTCATTCTCACCGGCGAACTGATCGGTTTTCTGACGCGGGAAGAGCGGGGCGCGTTCGAGATTTTCATCCAGCTTGGTGCCATCCTGGCGGTTGTTTGGGAATATCGTCGACGCCTGCTTGGTGTGGTGGCCGGGCTGCCGCACGATCCGGCCGCCCGCCGCTTCGTTGCCAACCTGATTATTGCCTTTCTACCGGCGGCCGTGATCGGCCTGCTGGCGGCGAGCTATATCAAGGCGCACCTGTTCTCGGCGGTGCCGGTGGCGATTGCGCTGATCGTCGGCGGCGTGCTCATACTCTGGGCCGAGCGGCGCGAGCATGCGGTCACGGTGCAGGAAGTGGACGAGATGACCTGGCGCGATGCGCTGAAGATAGGCTTCGCTCAGTGCCTTGCGCTGATTCCTGGCACCTCGCGCTCTGGTGCGACCATCATTGGCGGTCTGCTGTTCGGGTTGTCGCGCCGGGCGGCGACCGAGTTTTCTTTCTTCCTCGCCATACCGACGCTGTCAGCCGCGGCACTGTATGACTTGTACCGGCAACGGGAAGTCGTCACCAGCGAGATCGCCGGATTGTTGCTGGTGGGACTGGTGGCGGCGTTCATCAGCGCTTTTATCGCGGTGCGCGGGCTGCTGCGCTATATCTCCCGGCACGACTTTAGCGTCTTTGCTTGGTACCGCATCGGCTTCGGCCTGCTGGTGCTGGCGACGGGCTGGTTCGGCCTGGTCGACTGGCACGCGGCGGCATGAACTCATGCTGAATTGATCTATCGGTAGTCGCCCTTATTGCGTAGGCTGCAGAGCGCGGTTCCCGCGCGGTGTTGTTATATTGCCGCAGCAGCCGATCACTCAGGAGAGATGCCCTTGAAGCTCGAAACCATTGCTGTTCACGGCGGCTACTCGCCGGACCCCACGACCAAGGCGGTCGCGGTGCCGATCTACCAGACCACCTCGTATGCGTTCGACAGCACGCAGCATGGCGCCGATCTGTTCAATCTGGCGGTGCCGGGCAACATCTATACCCGCATCATGAACCCGACCAACGCGGTGCTGGAGCAGCGCGTGGCGGAAATGGAAGGCGGGGTGGGTGCATTGGCGGTGGCGTCGGGGATGGCGGCTATAGAATACGCCATCGAAACCATCACTGAAGTTGGCGACAACATCGTTGCCACCAGCAAGTTGTACGGCGGTACCTACAACTTCTTCGCCCACAGCCTGCCACGTCGGGGCATCGAGGTGCGGTTCGCCTCCCATGACGACTTCGACGGGCTGGCCGCGCTGATTGATGA
>DASULL010000429.1:0-6701 GCA_036278215.1 Gammaproteobacteria bacterium
CCGTCGGTGATTTCTTCGAACACCGTCTTGCTACCGTCCAGCGCGTCGCGCGACTGGTCGACATAGGCCAGCTGCACCGTCTCGCCGATGCCGATCTCGCCGGCGTCGGGCTTCTCCTGGCCGGTGATCATGCGAAACAGAGTCGACTTGCCGGCGCCGTTAGGGCCGATGATGCCGACGATGCCGCCCGGCGGCAGGCTGAAGCTCAGGTCTTCGTACAGCAGGTTGTCGCCGAAAGCCTTCTTCACGCCGTTGGCTTCGATGACCACGTTGCCCAGCCGCGGACCGGGGGGAATGTACAGCTCCTGGGTTTCGTTGCGCTGCTGGAACTCGGCGCTCGCCAGTTCTTCGAAGCGGGCCAGGCGGGCCTTGCTCTTGGCTTGGCGGCCCTTTGGGTTCTGCCGCACCCATTCCAGCTCGGCCTGCATGGCCTTGCGGTGGGCGTCTTCCCGGCGCTGCTCCTGCGCCAGCCGTTTTTCCTTCTGCTCCAGCCAGGAGGAGTAGTTGCCTTCCCAGGGAATGCCGTGGCCGCGGTCCAGTTCCAGAATCCAGCCGGCGACGTTGTCGAGGAAGTAGCGGTCGTGAGTCACCGCCACCACCGTGCCCGGATATTCCTTCAGGAAACGCTCCAGCCAAGCCACCGATTCGGCGTCCAGGTGGTTGGTGGGTTCGTCCAGCAACAGCATGTCGGGGTTGGACAGCAGCAGCTTGCACAGCGCTACCCGACGGCGCTCGCCGCCGGAGAGCTTGCTGACGTCGGCATCCCACGGCGGCAGCCGCAGCGCCTCGGCCGCTACCTCCAGCTTGCGGTCCAGTTCCCAGGCGCCGGCGGCGTCGATCTGATCTTGCAGCTTGGCCTGCTCGGCCAGCAGCGTGTCGAAATCGGCATCCGGATCGGCGAACTTGGCGGACACTTCGTTGAAGCGATCCAGCAGCGCCTTGGTTTCGGCCACCGCTTCTTCCACGTTGCCGCGCACATCCTTGCTCTCATCGAGCTGCGGCTCCTGCGGCAGGTAGCCGATCTTGATTCCCGGCTGCGGCCGCGCTTCGCCGTCGTAGTCCTTGTCGACGCCGGCCATGATCCGCAGCAGTGTGGATTTACCGGCACCGTTGAGGCCGAGCACCCCGATCTTGGCGCCGGGGAAGAAGGACAGCGAGATATCGCGCAGGATCTCCCGCTTCGGCGGGACGACCTTGCTGACGCGGTGCATGGTGAAGATGTACTGAGCCATGGTAAGGGGGCGTACCTCGAAAAGTCGTTGTATGGCGGGGGATTATCCCGGAATGGCGCGGGGGTTGGAAGGTGGCTGCCGGCGCGGCTGATTTGCCACAGAGACACAGGGGGCACGGAAGAAGAGTGGGAGTAACCACAAGACAGAAAGTTCTCTAAGGAGCACAAAGTAAAAATTCTTTCTTTGTGTCCTTTGTGCTGAGTTCTTCCTCTCCGTCTTCCTCTGTGTCTCTGTGGTACAGACCTCTCACCGCCCTGTTGGGCTGGTAGCAGCGGCTTCAACCCTGCCCGCGCGTCTTGGTCCTGCCAGGTCTGGCGTTCTTTTCGATGAACTCGAAGATCTGGCCGGCGATGTTTTTGCCGGTGGCGGTCTCGATGCCTTCCAGGCCGGGGGAAGAGTTGACTTCCAACACCACGGGGCCGTGGTTGGAGCGCATCAGATCGACGCCGGCAACGTTGAGGCCCATGATCCTGGCGGCGCGGACGGCGGTGGAGCGCTCTTCCGGGCTGATCTTGACCGGGGCGGCAGTGCCGCCGCGGTGCAGGTTGGAGCGGAACTCGCCCTCCTTGGCCTGCCGCTTCATGGCAGCGACGACTTTGTTGCCGATGACGAAGCAGCGGATGTCGGCACCCTTGGCTTCGGCGATGAATTCCTGGGTGAGGAAGTAGGCCTTAAGGCCGCGGAAGGCATCGATCACGCTCTCGGCCGCCTGATCGGTTTCGGCCAGCACCACGCCTTTGCCCTGCGTGCCTTCCAGCAGCTTGATGACCAGCGGCGCGCCGCCGACCAGGCGGATCAGGTCGCGGGTGTCGTCGGGGGAGTAGCCGAAGCCGGTGACCGGTAGGCCGATACCCTTGCGCGATAGCAGTTGCAGCGAACGCAGCTTATCGCGGGAGCGGCTGATGGCGACCGACTCGTTCAGCGAGAACACCCCCATCATCTCGAACTGACGCACCACGGCTGTGCCGTAGAAAGTAACAGACGCGCCGATGCGGGGGATGATGGCGTCGAACGAGCCGAGCTCCTCACCCATGTAGTGCACAGTCGGCCGCCGCGAGCTGATGTTCATGTAGCAGCGCAACGGATCGATCACCCGTACCTGGTGTCCGCGAGCTTCACCGGCTTCGAGCAGGCGCCGCGTGGAGTACAAGTCCACGCTGCGGGAAAGCACGAGGATATTCAAAGGCTTGGGCATCGACTACTCCGTTGCCAATTTGGGTTTCTTTGGAATTCGTTGTGACTCGGACTTCTTGCGGGCCTTGGCGGCACCAGACAGAAAGGACGAGCCGGGATCCACCAACAGCCTGCCCTGCATCGCGGCGCGTCCTATCAGCATGCGAAAGCCCATGGTGTCGCGGTTGGCCAGGGTCAGGTCGATCGGCCAGCTTCGCTCGGCAATGAGCAACCGGGTGCGCACGACCAGTCGCTTTTCCCGGTGACCGGTGGAGCTGGTGACGATACGCTCATCCAGAATGTCGGCGACACAGGCGACGGTGACATCAGTGCGCCGCTGCAGCGGATGGACCTCGAACGCGACCCGCTCGCGGCCGTCTTCGACGAAGCGCCGAATATGGATAGCGTGGATCGAGGACGTGCTGGCGCCGGTGTCGATTTTGGCCTTGATGCGGTTTATCCCGAACTCGGGCAGCGCAACCCATTCCCGCCAGCCGACCCAGGAATGACCTTCTATATTACGCGTCATTGGCGTTGCGGTCGTGCGCAGCTAGTCCAAGTGGATTTGTAGCCAGAGGCGGCGGTAATAGCAATGTGACATTGCTAGGAGATGCACCACTGGGGTAGAGGGAAGAGCTCACCACCGAGACACAGAGGGCACAGAGAAGCGGAAAGGCCTTTACCACCAAGGCACAAAGCGCACCAAGGAGCACAAAGTAAAGTCTCTCCCCTTGTGACTCTTCGTGTCTTGGTGGTCGATCCCCCGCCTTCCTCTGCGTTCTCCGTGTCTCTGGGTGAGCAATGCCGTCGGTCAGTCGGCCCGGGTGTGCTGGATCATGGCGTAAGCCGAGTGGTTATGAATCGACTCGAAGTTCTCCGATTCGACCGTGTATGCGGCGATATTCGGATTCTGGTTGAGGCGAGCGGCGACGTCGCGGACCATGTCCTCGACGAACTTCGGATTGTCGTAGGCGCGCTCGGTCACGTACTTCTCGTCCGGCCGCTTGAGCAGGCCGAAGAGTTCGCAGGAAGCCTCTGCCTCGACCAGATCGATGATTTCCTCGATCCAGACGAAGCCCTTCAGCTTGGCCGCGACAGTGACGTGGCTGCGCTGGTTGTGGGCGCCGTAGTTGCTGATCTGCTTGGAGCACGGGCAGAGGCTGGTGACTGGGACCACGACCTTGAGGGTGATTTCCGGTTCGGCGTCGCCATGTACTTCGCCAATGAAGGTGACGTCGTAGTCCATCAGGCTCTGCACGCCCGAAACCGGCGCGGTTTTCCTGACGAAGTACGGGAAGCTCATCTCGATGTGGCCGCTTTCCGCTTCCAGGCGCGCCGTGGTTTCCACCAGGATGTCCTTGAACGATTCGGTGGTAATCTCGCGCTCGTGCGATTCCAGAACTTCAACGAAGCGCGACATGTGCGTGCCCTTGAAGTTATGGGGCAGGTTCACGTACATGTTGAAGAACGCGACCGTGTGCTGCTCCAGCCCGGTGCGGTCCTTGACCCGCACCGGGTGGCGGATGTCCTTGATGCCGACCTTGTCGATCGGGATCTGCCGCTTATCTTCGCGGGCCTGCACGTCTTCGATGATGGCGGTAGCGCCGCTGGCTGGCTGATTCATATTCGAACGTTCTCCGTATAGTGTGCGCGCCGGCGCGCTCCGTCTTTCGGTTGATGGTGGCGATTGCACACCCACGGCTGCAGTTCAGCCGCCGCGCGAGCACCTGAAGCGGGCAGCAATCGACATACTCCGCTGCCGGTTTGCCTCCCCAAAAGCCAGGAGGCTGTTGCGATGATCCAATTCCCCGCGAGCTTCGTTGTGCGGTCCTGATATTTCGAAAACCAGTAGAGCGCGGTATCCAGCTTCGCCTAAAGCGTATCCTGGGACTTCCACCTCGATCTTTCAGCTAAGGCTGTGCGGGAGGCGTAGGGCGGCGAAGTCCGTGCCGGCCTGGAAGGTCTGTGAGCGACAGTCATTAGGTTCCTGATAAGGCTGCAGGATATTGATTCCACAGGGACTGTCAAGGAAGCCAGCGTTACTGGCGACGGTCGACCACGTAGCGGGCAATGTTCCGCAGTATGTCCGCCCGGCTGTCGAAGCCATTTAGGCTGGTCAACGCCGTCTCGACCAGTTCCGCCGCCAGCGCCGCCGCTTCGTTCAGTCCAAGCAGCGAGGGATAGGTCGGTTTACTGCGGTCGCTGTCGGCGCCGGTAGCCTTGCCGGTTTCGGCGCTGTCGCCGTTGACATCCAGGATGTCGTCCTGGATCTGGAAGGCGAGTCCGATGCATTTGGCGTAGCGATCCAGCGCTTCGAACCGCACCATGTCGATATCCGGCGCCGCCAGTGCGCCCATCAGCACGCTGGCACGGATCAGTGCGCCGGTCTTGTGGACGTGCATGTCCTCGAGCTGGGCGATGTCCAGTTGCTGGCCGACAGCGGCCAGATCAATCGCCTGACCGCCCACCATGCCGCGGGAACCAGCGGCCATGGAAAGTGTCCCAATCATGCGCAGCCGCGCTGCCGGCTCGACCCCATCCAGCGGCGCATGCGCCAGCACATGGAAGGCCAGAGTTTGCAGCGCGTCGCCCACCAGAATCGCCGTCGCTTCGCCGTAGGCTTTATGGCAGGTCGGCTTGCCGCGGCGCAGATCGTCATCGTCCATGGCGGGCAGATCGTCGTGCACCAGCGAGTAGGCGTGGATCAGTTCTACCGCGCAGGCCGGCGCATCGAGCCGGCCCATGGGTACGCCGAGTGCGTCGCCGGCGGCATAGACAAGAATCGGGCGAACCCGCTTGCCGCCGCCGAGCACGGAGTAGCGCATGGCGTCATGCAGGCGTGCCGGGTGGATATCGGCTCCCGGCAGCCAGGAGTCCAGCTCCCGCTCCACGCGCGCACGGTAGCGGGTGAGCGTATCGGCAAAGGCCGACTTATTGGTTTTGCTCTTCGAACGGGACGGCACGGAGCTGATCGCCCTTGCTGATGAGGATCTCGACTTTCTGCTCGGCTTCTTTGAGCGCCTGCTGGCAGCCGCGGGTCAATTCGATGCCGCGCTCGAAGGCCTTGAGCGATTCTTCGAGCGACAGGTCGCCCTGTTCCATGCGCCCGACCAGCTCTTCAAGCTCCTTCAAGGCGTGCTCGAAGTCAAAGGTTGTGGATTCTGTGCTCATGGCCTTGCCCTGCTGGCAGGAAGGGGGGGAACCATAACTCACTGCTTTGACGCCGGTCAATTTACCGTAGCAGCGACAGTGCTGCGGTAAATCGTACACAATGTGCGCCATCGTCGAGCAGCAGCTTGGTGTATAACATTCGCCGATTACGGAAGCGCGTACAGCGTTTCCGACCCCGGCTTTTGGAAAACGATTCGAGGCTTGATGAATACTCGCTACGATGCCGCCGCTATCGAGGTGCTCACTGGATTGGACCCGGTGCGCAAGCGCCCCGGCATGTACACCGACACCTCTCGTCCGAACCATTTGGCCCAGGAAGTCATCGACAATAGCGTCGATGAGGCGCTGGCCGGTTTTGCGACCCAGATCGATGTGGTCCTGTATCGCGACGGCTCGCTCTCCGTCAGCGACGACGGTCGCGGCATGCCGGTCGATATCCATCCGGAGGAAGGCCGACCTGGCGTCGAGGTAATCCTCTGCACGTTGCATGCCGGCGGCAAGTTCTCCAACAAGAGCTACCACTTCTCCGGCGGCCTGCACGGCGTCGGCGTGTCGGTGGTCAATGCGTTGTCCAAGCGCCTGGAAGTCACCGTCAAGCGCGACGGTGGCGAATGGCGCATGGTGTTTGCCGGCGGTGAAAAGGTCTCCGAATTGGAGCAGATCGGCACCGTTGGCCGGAAAAATACCGGCACTCAGCTGCATTTCTGGCCTGATGCCCATTACTTCGAATCGGCCAAGTTTTCCGTGCCGCGACTCAAGCACGTGCTGCGCGCCAAAGCGGTGCTGTGCCCGAAGCTGCGGGTCCGCTTCTACGACGAGGCAGCCGACGAGGAAACCGTCTGGTACTACGAAGACGGCCTGAAGGACTACCTCACCGGCGCGCTGACGGATACCCCCACGGTGCCGCAAGACCCGTTCGTCGGCCGTTTCACGGCTGCGCGCGAGGCGGCGGAGTGGGCGGTCACTTGGCTGGCCGATGAAGGCGAAGTGCTCGGCGAAAGCTACGTCAACCTGATTCCGACGGCGCAGGGTGGTACCCACGTGAACGGTCTGCGGACCGGGCTCACTGAGGCGATCCGCGAGTTCTGCGAATTCCGCAATCTGCTGCCGCGCGGCGTACGGATT
>DASULL010000430.1:0-4195 GCA_036278215.1 Gammaproteobacteria bacterium
CGCCATGCCGTTCACCCCGGAACGTATTCTGGCCGCGCTTGGCCGGGTGCCGGAGCGTGATGTTTCGAGATAAGAGCCGAGAGAAAAGCCATGACCGGCAGCAGTAGCAAACGACTGCAATAAAACCAACTGGAGGAGTAACACAATGAAGCTCAAGAAACTGGCCCTGGCCGGCGCCGTTGCCCTGAGCGCCACGCTCAGCGGCAACGCCCTGGCGGCAGAGCGGATCACCGTCAACATCGGCTCCAGCCACCCGACCAACAATATCTGGGCATGGGCGATGAAGAACGTGTTCCAGCCCGAGGTCGATCGCCTCCTCAAGGAGCGTGGCGGCAACTACACCGTCCGCTGGCGCGAGTCCTACGGCGGCACCCTGTACAAGTTCTCCGACACCCGCGACGCCGTCTCCGGCGGCATCGTCGACGTCGGCATGGTCGGCACGGTCTGGGAGAGCTCGACCATGCCGCTGCAGAACGTGACCTACTACACCCCGTTCGCCACCACTGATCACGAGCTGCTGGTCGATATCTTTGACAAGCTGACTGCCGAGGTGCCGGAGCTGCGCGACAGCTGGACCAAGCAGAACATGGTCCACCTGTCCTCGCTGATCACCGACAGCTACGACATCTACGCGAACTTCCCGATCAACTCGCTCGACGATCTGAAGAACCGCCGGCTGAACGCCCCGGGCACTTCGGCCAACTGGTTGCTGGGCACCGGCGCGACTCCCGTCGACGGCGCACTGACGACCTACTACACCAACATTCAGACCGGCGTCACCCACGGCACGCTGTCGTTCGCCAGCGGCATCGGCCCGTCGCGCGTGTACGAGGTGGCCCCGCACCTGACCCGCATCGGCGCCGGTTCGATGTACTTCGGCAGCGTGGCAGCCAACAAGCGGTTCTTCGACAAGCTGCCCAAGCAGGTCCAGGAAGTGTTCCAGGAAGCCGGCCGCATCACCTCGGTGCGTCACGCCGAGCACGTCACCCGCACCGCCGAGTCCGCGCTGGCGGAGATGAAGAAGGCCGGCCTCAAGATCACCGATCTGTCGGATGCCGAGAAGACCCGCTGGGTGAACAGCCTGCCCAACATCGTCGAGCCCTGGCTGGAGGCCAATGGCGAGCCCGCCAAGGTGGTGCTGCGCGCCTACTTCGACGAGCTGCGCGCCCGCGGCGTGACGCCGCTGCGCAACTGGGACGAGCAGGTTCGGTAGCAGCCCTGTCACGGCCGTGCCAGGGCTCGCCGGCACGGCCGTTTTTCGTCTGACCAGGCAACGAGGCACTCATGAGTAGTCACCCGGACGATACCGGTTTGAATCTCGCCCAGGCCAAGTCGAGCGGACCTTTCCAGCGCGTTGCCAACGTGCTGGCCGCAATCGGCACGGTTTGGATCTTTCTGTTGATGTTCCTGATCATGGCCGACGTCATCGGCCGCAATTTCTTCAATAGCCCCATCACCGGCGTCGCCGAGTTCGCCGGTCGCTCGGTGGTGGCCATCGTGTTCCTGCAGCTCGGCGCGGCCATCGGCACCGGCCGCATGACCCAGGCCGAATTCCTGCTGCAGATCATGGACCGCCACGCACCGCGGCTGCGTAACGTGCTGGAGGTGTTCTACGCCCTGGTCGCCACGCTGCTGTTCGCCCTGCTCACCTACATTGCTTGGCCCGAGTTCGTGATCGCCTGGCAGAGCGACGAGTTCTTCGGGGTTCGCGGGGTCTACACCGTCGCCACCTGGCCGTTCAAGGGCCTGATCGTGATCGGCTCCGCCATGGCCTCCGTTGCCTATCTACTGACCGTGCCGGCCTTGTGGCGGCGCGTCCCGCGCGCAGAGGCGGTATCGAAATGACAGAGTTGACACTCGGCCTGGTGCTGATCGGCGCCCTGGTGGTGCTGGTGCTCATGGGCATGCACATCGCCATGGCACTGTTCTCGGTCGGCTTTGCCGGCGTATGGCTGATCCGCGAAGACGGCGGCCTGGCCATGCAACTGATGTACATGTCGGCCTACAACGGCATCGCCGACTATCTGTTCGCCACCATCCCGCTGTTCGTGCTGATGGGATTGCTGGTGAGCATATCCAACGTGGGCAAGGACACCTTCGAAGTCGCCGAAGCCTTGCTGCGGCGCCTGCGCGGCGGCTTGGCGATCGCCACCGTGGCCGCCAACATGATGTTCGCGGCGGTGACCGGCGTTTCCATCGCCTCGGCGGCGGTGTTCACCAAGATCGCCGTGCCCGAGATGGTGCGCCACGGCTACCGCGAGTCGTTCGCCGCCGGCACGGTCGCGGGCAGCTCGATCCTGGGCATGCTGATCCCGCCCAGCCTGCTGCTGATCATCTACGGCGTCCTCGCCGAGCAGTCCATCGGCAAGCTGTTCATCGCCGGCCTGATCCCCGGGGTGCTGATGGCCTTCGGCTTCGCCGTGATGATCTTCATCGTGATCACGTTCTTCCCGAGCTTCGCACTGGACCTCAAGCGCAAGCGCGAACAGGCCGAGGCTGGCCGGGCCAGGGCCCCCTCAGTGCTAACCCTCGGTCAGATCTCCAGCAAGCTGCTGCCGATCGTCGCGCTGATGGTGCTGGTGCTGGGCGGCCTCTACACCGGCTTCTTCACCCCCACCGAGGCCGGCGGCGTCGGGGCCTTCGGCGCGCTGGTGATTTCGCTGGCCCGCCGCCGCCTCAGCGGCTCGCGCATGTGGCAGGTGCTGAAAGAAACCGCCGGCGTGTCGGTCGGCATTCTGATCCTGCTGATGGCCGCGGCGTTCTACAGCCGCATGCTGGCGGTGGCCGGCGTGCCGATGGCGATCGCCGACTTCGTCGAGGGTGCCGGGCTGGGGCTGTACGGCTTCCTGTTTGTGTACGTGGTCATCCTGCTGCTGATGGGCATGATCCTCGACTCCAGCTCGATCCTGCTGATCATGACCCCGATCGCCGTGCCCATCGCCTCGGCCCTGGGTTTCGACCTGATCCAGTTCGGCATTCTCACCGTGATCGCGGTGGAGATCGGCTTGCTGACGCCACCATTCGGAATATCGGTGTTCACGGTGAAATCGACCCTGAACGATCCACGAATATCGGTGGAATCGATCTTCGGCGGCGTGCTGCCCTACATCGCGGTCATGCTGCTGTCGCTGGTCTTCATCGTGGCCTTCCCGCAGCTGACGCTCGCGCTGATTTAGACAGAAAAATCAACGGTTTTCCGGAGAGTAACAATGGATATCAACGGCGAGTACATCATCCCGTCCAGCCGCGCCACCGTGTGGGCGGCACTGAACGATCCCGAAACGCTGCAGGCCTGCATCCCAGGCTGCGAGGAGCTCATGCGCAGTGAGTCCGGCGACGGCTTCGACGCCCGGGTGCTGGCTAAGATCGGCCCGGTAAAGGCGACCTTCCGCGGCGGCGTGCGGTTCGAGGACGTCGTGCCCGAGCAGGGCTACAGCATCGTCGGCGAGGGCAAGGGCGGCCCGGCCGGCTTTGCCAAGCTCAAAGCCAACGTGAAGCTGGAAGACGCCGAAAACGGCGCCACCCGGCTCACTTACACGGCCGACGCCCAGCTCGGCGGCAAGCTCGCGCAGTTGGGCTCGCGTCTGATCGAAGGTACCGCGCGCAAGTATGCTGACGATTTCTTCACCAGCCTTACCGCACGGCTGACCCCGGCAACGGACACCTCGAAGGCGGAGGCGAGCGCCGCAGCACCGGCGGCCAAGGCCGCGCCGACGGCGGGCGGATCGTCCAGATTGATGCTGTATGCGCTCGGCGCAGCCGCGGCGACGGTGCTCATCATCGCCTTCTTATAAGTAACACGGACCCCTCGAACGCCCGGCGGACTCCGCTGCCGGGCATCTCATTTTTACCCTTGGCTTGAATCCAACCGCTTCGGCCGGCGCGGGCCGGCGTCAAAAATCGTCGCCAGCTGCTTGCTCATAGCCACGGCCAACTGGCTGGCATCGGCAATGGTGAGCGCCCGGTTATAGTGGTGGCCAACATCATGGCCAATGCCGATCGCGGCCAGCTCCACCGGCGAGCGCCGCTCGATCAGATCGATGACCGTCTTCAGGTGCCGCTCTAAGTAATCGGCGGAATTCGCCAACAGGGTCGAAGTTTCCAGCGGCAGCCCGTCGGAGATCACCATCAGCACCCGGCGGCGCTCCGGCCGCGCCAACAGCCGGCTGTGCGCCCACAGCAAGGCTTCGCCGTC
>DASULL010000431.1:0-4823 GCA_036278215.1 Gammaproteobacteria bacterium
CGCCGCTAGTAGCGGCAGCTCATCAGCGCAGCGCGGTCCCAAACGTACCGAGCTTGCGCAGCCGAAATCCCACCCAGACCTGCAGGATCCCGTAGATCAGGGCACCGGCGCCGATCCATAACGCCATGGTCAGAATGCCGACGCCGGGGGCGGCGATGAACAGCCAGCCCAGCACGATTGCCAGCACGCCGCTCAGGGCAAGCAGCCATTCGCCCTGGATCTCTTTACGCAGGCGGATAGCGAACACGATACGCATGACACCGGCCACCAGCAGCCAGGCTGCCAACAGCAACAGCATTGCGCCAGCCGTCGCCAGCGGGCGGAACAGCGCAACCAGCCCGAAGGCGATCGAAGCGATTGCATACAACGTCAGCCAACCCTTGGAAATCACCACATCCTTGCTGAACAGCGCGAACAGGCTGGTCAGCCCTTCGGCCAACGCCAGGATGCCGGTTGCCAGCACTAAAGCAATCACACTGCCGAGCGGCCAGATAAAGGTGCCGATACCAAACAGCACCGCAACCACTCCCCATACCACCAATACCCACCAGCCGCGGGCCATGTCTGCGAGCACACCATCAGCCATGGGAAACCTCCCTTGCTCTGCTGCCAAATGGACAAACTGGGGTGAACAGGGTTGGGTGCGTCAGGCGGCTTTCAAAGCGGGCAACAGCGAAATCTGTAGTAAAACTATATGCATGCTGCCGCAGTCCGCCCAACCACACGGCGGACCGCAGCAGCCACCAAAGGCGGGCTCAATCAGAAGCGGAACATGACACTGCCCATCCACACGTCAGTATCCACCTCTCCGAATATATCGTTATAGCGCTGCCACTCGGCGCGCACGCCGAAGTTGGTGAAGTGATATTGGACGCCGGCGCCGTAGGTGTAATCGAAGTCGTCACCGCCATCGAGATTGTTACCTGGTCCAGCCCTGCTGACATCGGCATCCCACCAGTAGCCGCCTACCTTGCCGAAGATATCGAATTGGTGCGGCCCCTGCTGGAACAGCGGCACGGCCCCCAGGGCCACCAGATCGACAGCCTGCGCCTCGGCGCTGGCCCCGAACGAGCCGGTGGTCTCACCAAAATCGATATAGCCGAGCTCGGCACCAATGAACTGGAACAACCGTATGCCGGCAAACACGCGCCAAGCAGTATCGGTATCATCGTTGGTTCTTACACCAACCCCCCAGTCACGGTCGCTGATGTCGAAGTCGGATTGACCTGCACCGATACCGACGTAGGGACTTAAGGTGGAAAACGAGCTACTTTGCGCCGCAGCCATACCGCTGGTACCACAAAGTATCGCTGCTGTCGCCGCGAGCGTCTTGAGCCTCATACTGACCTCCTTGCTTCTTACATGATCCGCCAAGCGGGCTCGGCCGCCTGGCCAACGGCCGGCCGGCACGACCGCTGCTCAACGAACCGGGCTTTTTTTGCCAGCCGGCAGTGCCCAGCACCTGGCGCGAACGCCTCCGCCCCCTCAGTGGTTCCTGCGAGAACAATAGACAAGAGGTAATTTAAAAGTGGTCAGCAAGGATCGACGCCGTTATCGGTCGATAGAGCAGCGATTATTCGCTACCACTGACACGTTAACGGAGCTGATATCCACACCGTTCAAAGCAACCATCGTGCGGCCAGCTTTTGCAATTCGCGCAGCCACAGAACGCTGCTCGCCACCGCCGCACAGACCAGCCAGTCGCCGACACTCAAGCTCACGGTGGAAAACGCCTGCTGCAGAACGGGCAGGTAAACCACCGCCAGTTGCAGCAGCACCCCGAAGGCGACGGCTGCCCACAGCCAGCGGTTGGTGAACAGGCCGTGGAACGCACTGCGCTGGTCTGAGCGGGCATTGAAAACGTTGAATAACTGGAACAACACCAGTGTCGTGAATGCCATGGTCTGGGCGTAGGACAGGCTGCCGGCACCCTCGATCAGCCCGCCGGGGAGGTAAGCGTCGAGCACCAGCAAAGTACCGACGGCCATCACCACACCGACGAACGCTACGCCGCGCCACATACGGGCCGTGACCACTCCTTCCCCAGGCGGCCGCGGCGGCCGGTCCATCACATCCGGATCCGCCGGATCGACGCCCAACGCCAACGCTGGCAGACCATCGGTCACCAGATTGATCCAGAGGATCTGAGTCGCCAGCAATGGCAGTACCAAGCCGCTGTCGTCTCCTGCCGCAACCAGCCCCAAGCTGCCCGCCAGCAACACGCCGAAGAACATCGTCAGCACCTCGCCGATATTCGACGACAGCAGGTAGCGCAGAAACTTGCGGATATTGGCGAAGATGGCCCTCCCCTCTTCCACGGCGGCGACGATGGTGGCAAAGTTATCGTCCGCCAGCACCATGTCGGCGGCCTGCTTGGCCACATCGGTGCCAGTGATGCCCATCGCTACACCGATGTCGGCTGTCTTGAGTGCCGGCGCGTCGTTGACGCCGTCTCCAGTCATCGCCACAGTCAGGCCCTCGGCCTGCAGAGCTCGCACCAGCCGCAGCTTGTGCTCGGGGTTGACCCGGGCGAATACCGACACTTCGCGCGCCGTCTGCCGCAAGGTGCTTTCCGACATGGCTTCCAGCTCGGTGCCGGCTACTGCCCGGCCGTCGGCGGCGATACCCAACTCCGCGGCGATAACGGCGGCAGTAGTCGGATGATCGCCGGTGATCATGATCGGCCGAATACCGGCATCCTTGGCACGCGCCACTGCCTCGCGCGCCTCCTCCCGCGGCGGGTCGATCATGCCGATCAGACCCAAGAAGACCAGTTCCTGCTCGATCCGCTCGTCGAACTCGTCCTCGGCGAAGGCCTCTTTGGCCAAGAAACGGACGGCCACACCAAGCGTCCGCAGCGCTTCTCTGGCCAGCGCCTCGTTATCCGCCAGGATCTGCGTCCGCCGGCCGGCGTCCAGCGGCCTGACTTCCTCGCCCACCAGCTCCTCTGTGCAGCGCGCCAGCAACACGTCCGGCGCGCCCTTGGTAAAGGCGAGCAGCCATTCCGCCTGCTCGGCATCGCTGTGCACAGTGCTCATCAGCTTGCGCTCGGAGGAGAATGGGATCTCGGCGATGCGGGCAAAGCGCGCCGCCAAAGCCTCGGCCTCGAGACCAGCCTTGCGCGCTGCCACGATCAGCGCGCCCTCGGTCGGATCGCCCTGCACCAGCCAGCGTCCCTCACGCTGCTGCAACACCGCATTGTTGGCCCGATCGGCGGCGCCCAGCGTGCGCACCAGCTCAACACGCAGAGCGCCGTCAATCGGCTTGCCGTCGGCGCTGACCTCACCGACAGGGGCGTAACCGGTGCCTCCCAGGTCCACCCGGCCGCTGGCGGTCACGACCTGTCGCACCGTCATCTCATTTTTGGTAAGCGTGCCGGTCTTATCGGAGGCGATGATGTCGGCCGAGCCCAGCGTCTCGACGGTGGCCAACCGCCGCACTATGGCACTGCGCTTGGCCATACGCTGCACGCCCAGCGACAGCACGGCGGTCACTACCGCCGGCAACCCCTCCGGCACCGCTGCCACCGCCAGCGCCACCCCCAGCAGCAGCACATCGAACAGGGCGGCGAAGCCGCTCAGGTGTTCGACCGTGATGATGGTTGCGATCATCACCACGGCAATGACGATCACCGCGATGCCCAGCAGCCGGCCGACCTGATCGAGCTCCTTCTGCAGCGGCGTGGTCTGGTCCGGCGCAGTACGCAGCAGGCCGGCAATGCGGCCCATCTGGGTCTGCATGCCGGTCGCCGTGACCACCGCCAGACCACGTCCGTAGGTAACCGCAGTGCCGCTGAAGACCATGTTGTGCCGATCGCCTAGAGCCGCATCGACGGCGATCGCGCCAACATCCTTGGCCACCGGCAGGCTCTCGCCGGTGAGCGCCGCCTCCGCCACCTGCAGCGCCGAGACTTTGAGCAACCGGCCGTCAGCGGGGACGGTGTCGCCCTCCTCGATGAGAATGAGATCGCCCGGCACCAGTTCGGCCGCCGGCACGCTCTGCCGCCTGCCGGCGCGCATGACCTTGGCTTGCGCCGCCGACATTTGCCGCAGCGCCGCCAGCGCCTGTTCGGCGCGGGCCTGCTGGGCATAACCCATGACAGCGTTAAGCAGCACGATGGCGAAGATCGCCAGCGCCTCGTAGGGCAAAGCGGTATCGCGCTGGTACAGCCAGAGCACCGCCGAGATCGCGGTAGCGGCCAGCAGCAGGATTACCAGCTTGTCCTTGAATTGGGCGAGGAACTTACGCCAGGCGGGCGTACCCCGCTCGGCGGTCAGCGTGTTGCTGCCGTAACGGTGCAGCCGGGCACCGGCCTCTGCCGGATCGAGTCCTTGCTGCCGGTCAGTGGCCAACGCGCGCACGACTTCTTCCGCCGGCTGACGGTAATACGATGGCTGAGCCGGCTGGCTGGCCTGTTCCTCCATTGGGTTCTCCGCTTGTGCAGCGGCTTTAATAGTTGGGGGCAGATTGCGGGGAGGCGGCAGCGACGGCGGCAACGAAGCCATCGCCCGCCAGGAGCCTTGGCGGCGTTGCTTGCCCGTTGCCAGTATTGGCCCAAGGTATTCCTGTCGCGGAGACGGCAACTACCGCGCCAAGGAGAAAGCGGTCATGGCCGCCAAAATCTGCACCCTCACCATCAATCCGGCGCTCGATCTCGCCACCGAAGCGGAGCGCGTGATTCCGACCCGCAAGCTGCGCTGCGGCGAAGCCCGCTATGATCCCGGCGGCGGCGGCATCAACGTCGCCCGGGTCATCCACACGCTCGGCGGGGAAGCGACCGCCATCTTTCCAGCCGGCGGCCCAACCGGCGAGCTGCTGACCAG
>DASULL010000432.1:0-2554 GCA_036278215.1 Gammaproteobacteria bacterium
CAGTAAGCGTTTCGGGCCGACTGAGATCGGCGCGTAGAGTGTGAAGTGGGGTCGGCAGGGCGTCGGCGCGTCGGCGCAGGCCAAAAACCTGGTTGCCGCTGCTCGCAAGTATCAGGCCAGCGGCGGTACCGAGATCGCCACAGCCAGCAATCAGAACGGTTTCACTCTGCAGCATAGTGGCGTCGGTCATTGTGCATACCAGCGGCGATCCAGCGCCTTGTACACAAGGTTGGGGTATTTATACCGGCCGTAGCTGCCGTTGTAGCGGGCCAGGGCCTCGGTCAGGTTGCCTTTTGAGCGGTCGAGATAATGCTGCAAGATGGTACAGCCGAAGCGGAGATTGGTAGCGACGTGGAACAGATCGTCGTCTGGCCGGCCGATTTCCTTCAACCAGAAAGGCATCACCTGCATCAGTCCACGCGCGCCGGCTGAAGAAATGGCCCAGCGATTGAAGTTGCTCTCTACCTCGATTACCGCCAGTACCAGCTCGGGGCGCAGGCCGGCGCGGGTGGCCTCGTAGTGAACCAGTCGCAACAACTCCAGCCGATAGTGTGGATCCGGAAGTTTACGCTCCAGCCGGCGCGACATATCCATCAGCCAAACTTCCGCAACGTAGCGGTTTTCGAAGCTGTCGGTGCTGGTGATAGCTCTTACCAGCGCCTCCCGCAGCGACGAGTCCACAGTTACCGGACTGGTGTCGGCTAGCGCTTTTGCCGACACCAGTAACAGGCTGAGCCAGATACTCCGCCAGAGCTGGGGCATCGTTACGGCTGCCCGAGCAAATCCCACAGCTGGTCGAGAGCGATGTTTTGGCTCTCGCTGGCGCGGCGGCTGCGGTATTCGACTGTGCCGGCGGCCAAGCCGCGCTCGCTGATTACGATGCGGTGCGGGATGCCGATCAGCTCCATGTCGGCGAACTTGACACCGGGTCGGGCATCACGGTCGTCCCACAGCACGTCAAAGCCGCGCTCCTGCAGCTGGGCGTAAAGCTGTTGGCTGGCTTCGGCCACTTGTGGTGACTTGTCCATGTTCAGCGACACCAGCGCCACATCGAACGGCGCGATTGCCGCAGGCCAGACGATACCGCGTTCATCGAAGTTCTGCTCGATGGCGGCGGCAACCACCCGGGACACGCCGATGCCGTAGCAGCCCATCGTCAGCAGCTGGGCGCGGCCGTTCGCATCCAGTACGGTGCACTGCATGGCTTCGCTGTAGTTGCGGCCCAGCTGGAAAATATGACCAACCTCGATGCCGCGGGTGATGCGCAGGGTGCCGCGGCCGTCCGGACTGGGGTCGCCGGCAACCACATTGCGCAGATCCGCCACTTCCGGCTCCGGCAGATCGCGGCCCCAGTTGACGCCGGTGAGGTGCTTGCCGTTGCTGTTGGCGCCGCAGACAAAGTCGCCTGCTGCGGCGGCGGCTCGGTCGGCAACCACGCGCAACTTAAGCCCCACTGGGCCGATCGAGCCGGCGTCGGCGCCGGTTGCCTCGCGAATGCGCTCATTGCTGGCGAAAGTAAGAGGAGTCGCAACGCCGGCGAGTTTTTCCGCCTTCACCGCGTTGAGCTGATGATCGCCGCGCAGAACCAGCGCCACCACATCGCCCTCGTTGGCGCCTTCCACCAACAGGGTCTTGAGGCAGCGCTGCGGAGCGATACCGAGCAACTGGCTGACCTCGTCGATGGTGCCGGCATTCGGGGTATCCACCTGCTGCATGGCTTGCGCTGGAGCTGGGCGCGGCTCGGCCGGCGGCAGTGCTTCGGCCAGTTCGACGTTAGCGGCGTAATCGCTGGCGTCGGAGATGGCGATGGCGTCTTCGCCGGCATCCGCCAGGACATGGAACTCGTGCGAGTAGCTGCCGCCGATTGCGCCGGTGTCGGCCTGCACCGCCCGGAATTCCAGCCCCAGCCGGCTGAAAATGCGGCTGTACGTCTCGTACATGACTTGGTAAGTCTCGCTCAGCGACTCCTGGTCAAGATGAAAGGAGTAGGCATCTTTCATCAGGAATTCGCGCGCCCGCATGATGCCGAAGCGCGGCCGGATCTCGTCGCGGAACTTGGTCTGGATCTGGTAGAGGTTGACCGGCAGCTGCTTGTAGCTCTTGATTTCGCGGCGCACCAGATCGGTGATCACCTCTTCATGCGTCGGCCCGAAGCAGAACTCGCGCTCGTGCCGGTCCTTGAAGCGCAGCAGTTCGGGGCCGTATTTCTCCCAGCGTCCCGATTCCTGCCACAGCTCGGCCGGCTGCACCGCCGGCATCAAGACCTCCAGCGCACCGCTGCGGTTCATTTCTTCCCGCACGATCCGCTCGACCCGGCGCAGCACCCGCAGCCCGAGCGGCAGCCAGGTGTAGAGGCCGCTGGCAAGGCGCTGGATGAGCCCTGCGCGCAGCATGAGTTGGTGGCTGATGATCTCGGCGTCGGCCGGGGTTTCCTTGCTGGTCGACAGGGGGAAGCGGGAAGCACGCATGTTGCAGTAGGCCTCTAGTTCAGAGCTCGATGCTGGTCTGGGCAGAAGGATATACCATGCCGCTCTTGCCTGTACCGCTCTTACTG
>DASULL010000433.1:0-6833 GCA_036278215.1 Gammaproteobacteria bacterium
GCTGTCGGTCGGGGAGCGGCTGTCGATTCGGCATGCCTCGCAAACCGTCGGCATGGACGAGTTACCGTCCCACGCCCTGCGCAACAAGAAAGACTCTTCCATGCGGGTGGCCATTGACCTCGTCAAAGAGGGCATGGCCGATGCCTGTGTCAGTGCCGGCAACACCGGTGCGCTGATGGCGACCGCCCGCTTTGTCCTCAAGACCCTGCCTGGCGTCGATCGGCCGGCCATCACCGCGCTGATCCCGACTCGGGACGGATTTGCGCGGCTGCTGGATCTTGGCGCCAACGTCGATTGCACGGCGGACCATCTGCTGCAGTTCGCCGTGATGGGGTCCGTGCTGGCGGAAGCGATCGACGGCAAGCCCAATCCCCGTATCGGACTCCTCAATATCGGGGAAGAGGAAATCAAGGGCAACGACCAGATCAAGCGGGCAGCGCGACTGCTGGCCGAGAGCGATCTGAACTACGTCGGCTATGTTGAAGGCGACACGATCTTCAAGGGTGTTGCCGACGTTATCGTCTGTGACGGCTTTGTCGGCAACGTCGCCTTGAAGACGATGGAAGGCGTAGGCACCGTCATTGCGGAATTCATGCGGGCGGAATTCTCGCGTAATCTCTTCACTAAGCTGGCCGGGTTAGCTGCATTGCCGGTGCTGCGCGCCTTGCGCCGCCGGATCGACTCGCGCGGCTATAATGGCGGCAGCTTTCTCGGTTTGCGCGGCATCGTTGTCAAGAGCCATGGTAGCGCCGATGCGTTTTCGTTCGGACGGGCTGTGGATGTCGCGATCCTGGAAGTTGAGCGGGCGGTGCCGAGCCGAATCGATCAGCATCTGGCAGATGTGCTGACTAAGGAGCAACTGCTTTGATCAGATCCAGAATCGCGGGAACCGGCAGTTACCTGCCGGAGCGTGTCATGACGAATGCGGAACTGGAGCAGTTGGTTGAGACCAACGATGCCTGGATTCGCGAGCGCACTGGCATTGAAGAGCGCCGCATTGCCGCGCCTGGTCAGACCACCGGCGATCTGGCTGTCGAAGCCGGTCTTCGGGCGATCGAGGCGGCAGGGATCGATCCCGGGTCGGTCGATATGGTGATCGTCGGCACCTCCACGCCGGACGCCGTTTTTCCTAGTACCGCTTGTCTAATTCAGCAACGGCTTGGCGTTGCGCCCGACGCGATTGCGATGGACGTGGCGGCGGCGTGCTCTGGTTTTGTCTACGCCCTCGGCGTAGCGGACCGCTTCATTCGCACCGGCGGCGCCAAGCGGGCCCTGGTAATTGGTTCGGAAACCTTTTCTCGCATCCTCGACTGGAACGATCGCACCACCTGCGTGCTGTTCGGCGATGGTGCCGGTGCCGTCCTGCTCGAAGCCTCCGATGAGGAAGGCATTATCGGCACGCATCTGCATTCCGACGGCGTCAATGCCGATTTGCTGTATGTGCCATGGGGCGTATCGCAAGGCTATGATCGGCTGCTGGACAATGCCGGCATGATCAAGATGCGCGGCAATGAGGTGTTCAAGGTCGCCGTGCGCACGCTGGGCCGGCTGGTCGATGAAACACTGGACGCTAATGGCCTTACTCGCTCCGATATCGACTGGGTGGTGCCGCACCAGGCGAACATCCGCATCATCAGCGCAACCGCGAAGAAGCTGGAAATCCCGATGGAGCGGGTGGTGGTGACGGTGCAGAAGCACGGCAACACTTCCGCTGCATCCATCCCGCTGGCTCTCGATGCCGCCGTGCGCGACGGTCGTATCCAGCGCGGCGAACTCCTGCTGTTGGAGGCCTTTGGCGCCGGCTTTACCTGGGGCTCCGCGCTGGTCCGTTATTGAGGCAGTTGCTGCTTCGCTATCGCGACGAAAGGAATCCATTCATGGCTAATACTAAGAAACTCGCTATCGTATTTCCCGGACAAGGCTCGCAGTCGGTGGGCATGCTGCAGGAATTGGCCGCAGCGTTCCCCATCGTTGCCGAAACCTTTGCGGAAGCCTCCGACGCGCTTGGCTACGATCTGTGGGCGTTGGTGCAGAATGGTCCGGCAGAGGACCTGAATCGCACCGACAGGACCCAGCCGGCGATGCTGGCGGCCGGAGTGGCCGTCTGGCGGGTCTGGCAGGCGCAGGGTGGGCCGGCGCCGGCGGTAATGGCCGGCCACAGCCTCGGCGAATACACCGCGCTGGTCTGCGCTGAAGCGTTGGCGTTCGCGCCGGCGGTGGCGCTGGTGGCCGAACGCGGCCGCTTCATGCAGGAAGCGGTGCCGGCCGGAGAGGGCGCGATGGCGGCTGTGCTCGGTCTGGACGATGACGCTGTGCGTGAGGCGTGCGCCCGCGCCGCGGCCGGCGATGTGGTCGAGGCGGTTAACCTGAATGCGCCGGGGCAGGTGGTCATCGCCGGCAGCAAGGCCGCTGTCGACCGCGCCATCGAGGAGCTCAAAGCGGCCGGCGCCAAGCGGGCGGTACCGCTGCCGGTCAGCGTCCCTTCCCACTGCGCACTGATGCGGCCGGCGGCTGAGCGTCTGGCTGACTATCTGGCGCAGGTCGAGATCCAGGCGCCCAAAATCCCGGTCCTGCACAACGTCGACGTGCAAGTGTCTGCGGATGCGGCGGCGGTGCGCGAGCGGCTGGTCCGGCAGCTTTACAGCCCAGTGCGTTGGGTCGAGACGGTGCAGGCGATGGTTGCGCAGGGTGTCGGCCGTATCATCGAGTGCGGTCCTGGCAAGGTGTTGGCGGGACTGAATAAGCGGATTGCAAAAGAAGCCGATGCGCTGACTGTCTATGACCCGGCCAGCCTGGAAGCGGCCCTGAAGGAAGAATCATGAACCTGTTTACGCTGGAAAATGAAATCGCCCTGGTTACCGGTGCTAGCCGCGGCCTCGGTCGTGCGATCGCACTGCAACTTGGCGCGCACGGCGCGACCGTAATCGGTACGGCCACCACCGAGTCGGGTGCTGCCGCCATCGATCAGGCGCTCAAGGACGCTGGTGTGAAGGGCGCTGGCATGGCGCTGGACGTGACCAAGCCGGAGCAGATCGAGCAGTTGCTGAAAACCATCGGCGAGCGTTTTGGCGACCCGACCGTGCTGGTCAACAACGCCGGAATTACCCGCGACAACCTGCTGATGCGGATGAAGGACGACGATTGGGATGCGATCATCGACACCAATCTGACTTCCGTATTCCGACTCAGCAAAGCCTGCATCCGCAGCATGATGAAGGCGCGGCATGGCCGCATCATCAATATTGCTTCCGTGGTCGGCTCCATGGGCAATGCTGGTCAGTCCAACTACGCTGCCGCCAAGGCCGGTCTGCTTGGTTTCACCAAGTCGCTGGCGCGGGAGCTCGGCTCGCGCGGGATCACCGTCAACGCGGTGGCGCCCGGCTTCATCGATACCGATATGACCCGCGACCTGCCGGAAGCCAACCGGCAGGCATTGCTCCAGCAAATCCCGCTGGCGCGGCTCGGCGCACCGGACGATATCGCCGCAGCGGTGGTGTTTCTTGCCTCGCCTGCGGGTGCCTACGTGACTGGCGAAACGCTGCACGTCAACGGCGGCATGTACATGGTCTGATCCCCCCGAACCACCAGACTGCATCCGGCGAGCGGCATCGGCTGCCCGCCGGGTGGGTATCAAGTGGCATGGCCTGTATGCTTCACATACAATACGCCCGCTAATTTACACACCGGGCCCACCGTTAGAGGAAGGAACTGATGAGCAGCATAGAAGAACGCGTCAAGAAGATCGTTGTTGAGCAGCTAGGGGTTAAGGAAGAAGAGGTCAGCGGCGAAGCGTCCTTCGTCGACGACCTGGGTGCCGACTCCCTCGACACCGTTGAGCTGGTGATGGCGCTCGAAGAAGAATTCGAGTGCGAAATCCCGGACGAGGAAGCCGAGAAGATCACGACCGTGCAGCAGGCGGTCAACTATATCAAGCAGCACCTGGGCGAGTAATCGCCGATCCCCTGTATGGCCCGGTGCAGCAGGGGAAACCAGGGGCCGGCTCTTGCCGGCCCTACGTTTTTATTGGCTCAAAGAGTCTATTTCAGTGAATTGCGGTAGCGTCCAGTTCACCGGAATAGGCTCCAAGTGTGAGGTGACACATGTCTAAGCGTCGCGTTGTCGTCACCGGTCTGGGCATCGTCTCGCCGGTTGGCAGTTCGGTCTCCGTAGCATGGAGCAATATCCTTGCGGGCAAGAGTGGGATCGGCCCACTTACCCATTTCGACGTCAGCGCCTTCGCGGTGCGTTTCGGCGGTTCGGTCAAGGGCTTCGAGGTCAACGACTACCTGACCCCGAAGGACGCCCGGAAAATGGACCCGTTCATTCACTATGGACTGGGTGCGGCCGTGCAGGCCATTCGCGACGCCGGCCTTGAGGTGACCGAAGCCAACGCAGAGAGAATCGGTGTCGCCATCGGTTCCGGGATCGGCGGCATCGGCAGCATCGAAGAAGGCCACAACGCCTATCTGGCCGGCGGCCCGCGCAAGATCTCGCCGTTCTTCGTGCCGTCCACCATCATCAACATGATCTCCGGCCACCTGTCCATCATGTACGGCATGAAGGGGCCGAATATTGCGGTGGTCACCGCCTGCACCACGGCAACGCACAACATCGGCGAGGCGGCCCGGATCATCGCTTACGGCGATGCCGACGTCATGGTTGCCGGTGGCGCTGAGATGGCGACTTCACCCATGGGTCTGGGCGGGTTCGCCGCGGCGCGGGCGCTCTCCACCCGCAACGACGATCCCGAGGCGGCGAGCCGCCCCTGGGACAAGGACCGCGACGGTTTCGTGCTGTCCGACGGCGCCGGTGTGCTGGTGCTGGAGGAATACGAGCATGCCAAAGCCCGTGGCGCCAATATCTATTGCGAGATTGTCGGTTACGGCCGCAGCGGCGATGCCTACCACATGACCTTGCCGGCCGAAGGTGGCGAGGGTGCTAAGCGCTGCATGCTCAACGCTATGCGTGACGCCGGCGTCAATCCGGAGCAGGTCGATTACGTCAACGCCCACGGCACGTCCACGCCGGCCGGCGATAAGGGTGAGACTGATGCCGTCAAGGCGGCCTTCGGCGAGCATGCTTATAAGCTCGCGGTCAGCTCGACCAAGTCGATGACCGGGCATTTGCTGGGTGCCGCCGGCGGGATCGAGGCCATCTTCACCATCCTCGCCATTCGTGACCAGGTGGCGCCGCCAACCATCAACTACGTGACGCCGGATCCGGACTGCGATCTGGATTACGTGCCGAACGAGGCGCGCAGCATGAAGATCGAGCTTGCGCTGTCCAACTCCTTCGGCTTCGGTGGCACCAACGGCACCCTGGCGTTCCGGCGCCTGAGCTGAGGGGACGGCTGGTGCCGCCGGCCAGCCTTCAGGCTCTGATCGACGGCCGTCGGCAGCATACGCTGCCGCTCGCCGATCGCGGCTTCCAATACGGCGACGGCCTGTTCGAGACCGTTGCCGTGCTCGACGGCCAGCCGGTGCTGTGGGAACAGCACATGCAGCGCCTGCTCGCTGGCTGCCTACGGCTGGCTCTGCCAGCGCCGGATACGGCAATCCTGCTCGAAGAAGCAATGCGCCTGACCGCCGATCAGGCGCGCGCGGTTCTCAAGATCGTCTATACCGCCGGTAGCGGCGAGCGTGGTTACGGCCGGCCGGATCCGGTCAGGCCCAGTCGCATTCTCTGGTGCACACCGGCGCCACCGCATCCAGTCGCCTATTGGCGGGACGGGGTCGACGTCGGCTACTGCGCGCTGCGATTGATGCCGCAAGGCGTGTTCGCCGGCGTCAAACATCTCGGTCGGCTGGAGCAGGTGCTGGCGCGCCGCGAATTGGACGGCCGCGCGCTGGTCGAAGGGCTGATGCTGGATCAGGCCGGCCAAGTCGTTGAAGGCGTCGCCAGCAACCTGTTTGCCGTCTTTACTGATAGCCTGCTCACACCACCGATTGCAGACTGCGGTATCCGCGGAGTGATGCGCGATCATGTGATCGGTTTGGCCCGCGTGTTTGGTATAAAGGTCGAGGAGCGGCCGCTGGATCCCACTATGCTGGATCAGGCCGATGAACTTTTTCTCACCAACAGTCTGATCGGCTTATGGCCGATCCGGCAGTTGGAAGGCCGCCGCTACGCGTGTGGTCCGACCGGCCGGCGGCTGTTGCGGGCCTTGATCGAGACCGGCGCCTGCCTAGCCCCAGGTGACTTTTAAGAACGATGCGTAAGACACTGCTACGTTTGTTTGCTGTACTGCTGGCGCTGGGATTGCTGACCAGCGGCTATGGCGTTTATCGATACCAGCAGTTCACCCGCCAGCCGCTGGCGGTGCCGGCCGAAGGCTACCATCTGCTGGTTCCGCCTGGCGCCTCGCTGGGGGCCGTCGCCCGGCGGCTGGGGGAGGCCAAGGTGCTGGCGGAGCCATATTTGCTGCGGATCATGGCTCGCCTGGACGGCAGCGCGGCGCAGATCAAGGCGGGCGAATATCAGTTGCCGCCGGGCACCACGCCGCGCCGTCTCCTGCAGATATTGGTCAACGGCGAGGTGGTACAGCATAGCCTGACCATCGTCGAAGGCTGGACTTTCCAGCAGTTGCTACAGGCGGTGCGCAGCCACCCGATGCTGACTCAGACACTGGCCGACGCCGATCCTCAGGCCGTGATGGAAGCGCTGGCTGAGCCAGGCACTCATCCGGAAGGCTGGTTTTACCCGGACACCTACCGCTTCCCGCGTGGAACCAGCGACGTTGAGTTCTTGCGGCGAGCCTATCGCGTGATGCAGCAGAGACTGGCGGCGGAATGGGAAAAGCGGGCCGAGGGGCTGCCGCTGAAATCGCCGTATGA
>DASULL010000434.1:0-3571 GCA_036278215.1 Gammaproteobacteria bacterium
GACCTGGTCGGCAAGCTGGTCAACATCGCCAGCCGCTGCGCCGGTTTCATCAACAAGCGTTTCGATGGCCGCTTGAGCGCCCAGCTGGCGGCGCCGGAGCTGTTCCGCGAATTCACCGACGCTGCCGGGCAGATCGCCGAACTGTACGAGCAGCGCGAATACTCGCGGGCGATCCGCCGCATCATGGAACTGGCCGACAAGGCCAATCAGTACATCGACGAAACCAAGCCCTGGGTGGTCGCCAAGCAGGAAGGCCAGGATGCCGAGCTGCAGGCCATCTGCAGCATGGGGCTGAACTTGTTCCGCGTGCTGCTGGCTTACCTGAAGCCGGTGGTGCCGCGACTGGCGCAGCAGAGCGAGGAGTTCCTCAACATCGCCCCGCTCACTTGGGCCGCCATCGCCGAGCCGCTGCTTGACCACAGCATCAAGCCGTTCAAGCCGCTGCTGACCCGCGTCGAACCGGCGGCGGTAGAAGCCATGGTCGAGGCGTCCAAAGACACTATCGGCGCCAGCGCCGCGACGGAGAAGAAAATCAGCATGGAACCCATTGCCGCCGAGATCGAGTACGACGATTTCGCCAAGATTGACCTACGCATCGTCCGCATCGCCAAAGCCGAGCATGTGGAAGGCGCGGAAAAGTTGCTCCGCCTCACCCTCGACCTGGGCGCCGAGCAGCGTCAGGTGTTCGCCGGCATCAAGTCGGCCTATGAGCCGGAGCAACTGGAAGGCAAGCTCACCGTCATGGTCGCCAACCTGAAGCCACGCAAGATGCGCTTCGGCACGTCCGAGGGCATGGTCCTGGCAGCCGGCCCGGGCGGCAAGGATCTGTGGATTCTGGAACCGCACGAAGGCGCCCAGCCAGGCATGCGAGTAAGCTGAGCGGGGCTGGCTACCGACTCATCAGCCACTAGCCTCCTCTCCCGCACGGGAGAGGAGGCTAGGGGGCGGGTTCTTAAGCTTGGCGACAGGGCTACCGCCCCTAGCACGGCTAGGCGAACCGGTGCCGGAATCGCCGGTCCAATGTGGACCATTGCAGTTTTCGTCTTCCCGCCATTCCCGACCGCCTGGGAATGATAAAAGTCAGCCCTATGCCCACACCCACCGTAGATGCCATCGACGCCCTGCTACCGCAGACGCAGTGCACCAAATGCGGCTATGACGGCTGCCGTCCCTACGCGGAGGCGATCGCCGCCGGCGAGGCGGATATAAACCAGTGCCCGCCCGGCGGCGAGGCCGGTATCCAGGCGCTAGCCAAGCTGCTGGGGCGTGCCGCCAAGCCGCTTAATCCGGCTTATGGTCTGGAGCTGCCGGTACCGCTGGTGGCCTGGATAGACGAAGCGGTGTGCATAGGCTGCACTCACTGCATCCAGGCCTGCCCAGTCGACGCCATCGTCGGCGCGAGCAAACGGATGCACACGGTGATCGGCTCCGAATGCACCGGCTGCGAGCTTTGTATCCCGCCTTGCCCAGTGGACTGCATTCATCTACGGGAGCAGCCCCCGCCTGCCAGCCACGATGAGCGGGAAGCCCGGCAGCGGCGGCGGGGACGGTTTGAGTTCCGCAAAGCCCGGCTAGCACGCGATGCCGCCGAGCTGGCCGAGCGTCGGCGCCGCAAACGCGAAGCCCTGCAGCCGGCCAAGGCTGTTGAGGAAGATCCGCGCAAAGCCGTCATCGCGGCAGCGCTGGAGCGGGTCAAGCGCAAGAAGGCGCAGAAGAACGATCCATGAGCAACCCGATGCCGCCGCGCACGGCGGCCCATAGCGACAACACGGCATGAATAATCAGAAACGCCGCGCCATCTTCGAGCGCCTGCGCGAAGCCAATCCGCAGCCGACCACCGAGCTGGAATACTCCACGCCCTTCCAGCTGCTGATCGCCGTCATCCTGTCGGCCCAGATGACCGACCGTGGGGTCAACAAGGCTACCGGCCCCCTGTTCGCCGAAGCCGGCACGCCGGAAGCCATTTTGGCGCTCGGGGAAGAAGGCTTGCGCGAACGCATTCGCAGCATCAATTTCTGCAATACCAAGGCGGCCAACATCATCAAGACCTGCCGCATCCTGCTCGAGCGGCATGGCGGCGAAGTGCCCGAGAGTCGGGCGGCGCTGGAAGCGCTGCCCGGCGTTGGCCGTAAAACCGCCAACGTCATTCTCAACACCGCCTTCGGCCACCCGGTGATGGCAGTGGACACTCACATCTTCCGCGTCGCCAACCGTACTGGGCTGGCAACCGGCAAAACCGTGCGCGAAGTGGAAGACAGGCTCACCCGCCTGGTACCGAAAGAATTCCTGCACGACGCGCATCACTGGCTCATTCTGCACGGCCGCTACATCTGTGTGGCGCGCAAGCCGCGCTGCGCCGCCTGCATCATTTACGATCTCTGCGAGTACAAGGAAAAGACGGCCTGAATGGAGCCGCTGGCCTCGCCGACCAGCAAACGACCCGCCGTAGAGGTGCCACAGCATGGCGCGGTAGCAATGCGACTCTGGCACCTCTACGGCGGGTCGCCGGCGTTGTACAGGACGTCGGTAGCGGCCGCCTTCAGTCCGTTCGCTTGCAAGCCTTCGCGATCCTGTGACCCCCTCATATCCTTTAGCGGGTTCATCTACCCGGTAGAAACCGGCGTGCCGTCTCGGCCATAAGCCAGCAACGGTCCAGCCGACAAAGCATCCAGCTGGACATAGAGGGTGCCCAGGCCGGGAATAAATTCCGGCACTACAACGAGCTCACTCACCTTCTGGTATTTGCCAGCGGGGGGTGCTTTCGTCGGTTTCTCGCCCTGATCGCGGCTGCTCTGGGCCGTGCTGCAAGCGGCTATTCCGGCGAGAAGCAAAACGACCAGCAGTTGCTTCCAGCTTTTCATTATGTCGATCTCCACTGGGTTAACGATCAGTTCGCTGTAGCTCGCGCGAGCGCTGGACCACCCGCCTCAGGCAAGCGATCGTAGAAGTCGTCATCAAAGGTAGGAGCGTCAAGAAACCCTTTTTAAGAGCGGAGCCGGCCCTCTCAACAGCCGGCTCTATCGGTTTGTACTGGGGGCCGAGCCAATGACGTTAAAGATCCCAAGCGGCTAAGCCGGCGGTTACGCCGCACAGTCGACCTCTATTGAACCCGGGCGCGGCACCATATACCGTTTACCCCCCTGATTAAGTGACCGCGCAGTACGTCAATGTTTTTCTCCAACGACCGTAACCAGCTACGCCGCTTTTACATCGAATCCTGGCGTAAAGCTCGTCAAGGCCTGCCGCTGGAGCCTTTAGAACGGCTGATCGCCGAGGTGGTAGCGGAACATCCGGAATATCACGCGCTGCTGGAAAATGAAGACAGAGCCCTGGGACGCGAATTTCTTCCCGAGCAGGGCGAAGGCAACCCGTTCATGCACATGGGCATGCACATCGCCATCCGCGAGCAGGTGACGAGCAACCGGCCACAGGGGATCGCCGCCATGCACCGGCATTTTGCCAAGGCACTGGGCAGCGCCCTGGAAGCCGAACACCTGATGATGGAAGCGCTCGCCGAAAGCCTGTGGATCGCTCAGCAGCAGGGCACGCCGCCCGATGAGGCCAGCTATAT
>DASULL010000435.1:0-11284 GCA_036278215.1 Gammaproteobacteria bacterium
CCGGCCCGAACGACCCTAACTATGTACCGCCAGCGCCGCATGTCTGGGAGATCCTGCAACGGGATCGGGCGATCGAGCCGCCGGAACAGATTCTCGAGGCGATGGCGCGGATGTTCTACCACCCTAGCTACCGTGCCCGCGTGCCCGATCTGACCGCGCGCCTGCTACGGCTGCAGCAGAACGAACCACAGCCGCCGCATGCTTATGCCGCGCAGCTGAGCGCCTGTCTGAACCACCTGCCTAATTCTCCTCGACTGAAAAACATTAGGGTTCCGACGCTGGTGCTGCACGGCGATGAGGATGAAATCTGGCCACTGGCCAACGCCAGCTATCTCGCTGCGCATATCCCCAGTGCCGAGCTGACTGTGATTTCGAATTCTGGCCACATGTTCATGATCGAGAAGCCGCGCGAATTCAATCAGGCCGTGCTCGAATTTCTCGCCCGACTTCCGCGCGAGCGAACGATGGCTGTGCCGGGTTAAGATCACGCGGTCGTTGCTAGCAACCCGGGGGTGTCATGATTCCGCTGCGTCTTGCTGTCCTACCGCTGCTCACAGTCCTACTTGGCGGTTGCGCAGTCAACTCGACGCCGCTCGACCCTTACGATCCCTACGAAGCGCAAAACCGCCGCACCTACGAATTCAACCAAAAGCTGGATCGCTATCTGCTGTCGCCGGTGGCGTCCGGCTACGCTGCCGTCACGCCACGCGTGGTTCGCCGCGGGGTGGATAATTTCTTCAACAACGTCGCCTATCCCAAGGTCATTCTCAACGACCTGCTGCAGGGCAAGATGGGCTATGCCGCCAAAGGTACCGGCCGCTTCCTGGTCAACACCACCATCGGCGTACTCGGCCTGTGGGATCCGGCCAGCCGGATGGGCCTGAACGCCCGCAACTCGGACTTCGGCCAGACGCTCGCCGTCTGGGGCGCCAACAGCGGCCCTTATCTGGAGTTGCCGGCGCTCGGCCCAAGCTATGCCCGGGAAACTAGCGATTATCCGGTCGCCGTCGCCACCAATCCGCTGAACTACATATTCACCTATCACGTGACGGCCCCGCTGGCCGCGCTCTATTACGTCAACAAGCGGGCCTTGCTGGAAACGGCGGTGCAAATTCGGGAACAGGCGGCTATCGATCCGTATCTGTTCACCCGCAGCGCTTACATGCAGTATCGAGAAAACCTCATCCACGAAGGCAATCCACCGCAGAGCGACCTTTACGATGAGGAGCTCTTCTACGATGACCTCGAGGATCTGGACAGCGAGCCGGCTGCCGACGAAACGCTGCCACAGGCTGAGCCGGACGCAGCTACGGCCACCGAGCCTGCAGCCACCGAAGCGGTTGCCGAGTAAACGGTCTCACCGGCCACGGGCCGTCCGTATAGAACCTAGCGCGAAGCGCTGGCTGTCGGGTTCAGGCGGCTTTGCGCGTCGGCATAGGCAAACGGCGGCTCGCATGCAGCTCGAGGAATGCCTGGGCGTGTTCTCGCGGTACGGCCAGATGGTCCATTTCCACCGGATCGCTCGCATCTCGCGGGTCGAGATCGTCCACAGCGGTAAGATCGCCGCTGCGGCGGAGTTTAAACAGCCGATAATCGTGGCTGTGGAAGTATTGGCCCAGCTTGATGGCCTGCTCACGCCGGCAGTCGGCGACCGCCTGTAACACCGCCGGATCGCGGCCGGCACCTGTTTCCGGCTGCTTACCTAGTGTTGCGTAATGCAGCACCTCGAAGATAACAAACGGGCGCCGCTCGCTGATGGTTCGCTCCAGCCCGCGCAGCACCTCCAGCTCCAGCCCTTCGACATCGATCTTAATCAGAGCAATGCGCTCCAATGGTAGCTCCGGAATCATGTGGTCGCCGCGCTCTATCCACATCAGCGTCTTATGTTCAAAGCGTCCGGGAAAGTGGGCCTCCCGGCTGAACGACGCGCAGACATCGAATGGACCATTGCTCTGCAACTCGGCGACCGTCGGACGCTGGCCGAGCCCGATCGGAAACACGTAGTGGCACGGCAGCTGGTTATCCTGAATAAAGCGCTGCACATAAAAGCTGCAGGCCAAGCTGGGATCGAAGCCGAAGTACGGCCGGCGGCGATCCGCCAGCACGCACAGCTCCATGAAATGACCGATGTTGCAGCCGATATCGATAACGCCGCCGTCGGTATAGTCGAAGACGGCTTGTACTGCACGCGCCAGCGGGCGGGCATGCGGTTCGATCGCGAGATTCTGGAAACCGACTCCGTACATCAGCGGGATCTTGAGCCGCATCCCCTCGACAGTTTGCTGCACCGATATGTTGAGCCGCTGTGAGACCGTCCACGATGCACGCAGCAACGGCAACAAGAGCCTGTCCAGAAAACGATGTTGCATAAGGCATGCCTCCCCGACATGTCCGGCGGCAGGGCATCAGACTTAGACCGGTCACGCCACCGGCGCACGGACGCTACAGTTCTTGGGCTTGAGCAGGAACAAACAGAACAAGAGGTAGGGACGGTCGGGATCTGTAGCAAACTATTCTCATATGCCGAAGCACTAAAACCAGCCGCTCTGACGGCACCCTTACTGCCATTGCAGCAGCGGAGTCAGCCAGGCTACTGCCGACGGCAAGCGGCCGTCGTCTGCTGGAACAGGCGGCGCCTACAGCGCTGCCCGCAACCGCTCCAGCGAACGCTCCACCCGCTGCCGATAAGCATCACCAAACAAGTTCAGGTGGTTGAGCAGGTGATAGAGCTGATAGAGGTCGCGCCGGACCGGATAGCCAGGATCCAGCGGTGCACTGGCCGTGTAGGCGGCATAAAAGCTGTCGGTAAAACCGCCAAACAGCTCGGCCATGGCGATATCAGTTTCCCGGTCGCCGAAATAGCAGGCTGGGTCGAAGATAACCGGCTCGCCGGTTATCGACACCGCCGCATTACCCGACCACAGATCGCCATGCAGCAGACTGGGTGCCGGCTGGTAAGCAGCGAAGAAAGTCGCCAACCCCTCCAGCAGCGGCTCCGCCAGCGCTTCCAATTCCGGATAGCCGTTGGCGGCAGCCAAGCGCAGTTGCGGCCGCAGGCGGCGCTCGCGATAGAACCGGACCCAGTGGTCATCCGGGCTGTTGTCCTGCGCTGTGGTGCCGATGGTGTTGTTACGCTCCCAGCCGAACCGTGCCGCTGTCACCGCATGCAGCACCGCCAGGCGCTCGCCCAACCGCGCCTGAGCCTCGGCGTTGGCAGCCTTGAGCGCGATATACTCGAGCACCAGAAAGGCGTAGCTACCGGTTACCCCCAAGGCCACTACCGCCGGCACCCGCGGCGCGCCGGGCTGGGCCAGCAGCGCCAAGCCAGCGGCCTCCGCTTCGAACATCGGCAGTCGGTCGGCTTGATTGATCTTGACGAACCAGCTCTGCTCGCCAGCGTCGAAGCGAAACGCGCTATTGATGTCACCGCCGCCGACCGGCCAGGCGCGGCCGGAGCGTACTGGTTCGCCGGTAGCAGCAGCGATCGCGTGGGCTATTTCATCCCAGTTCATACGGTCTCACTCTCAGCCGGAGTAGCTGGAAGCTTCCACTCGGCGTTCACCGCCAATTGCAGTGCCCGCCGCTCCAGCGCGGCAGGCAGCATCATGGCTTCCAGGGCAGTTGCATCGACACCGGTCCAGGTTAGCTCGGTAGGGGCCAGCGGCACGTCCCGGATAATGGTCGCAAGATGGCGCGACAGCCAAGCCTGCTCGCGATGCTCTTCCAGCAGCCGGCGAACCCTGGCACCGCCACGGGCCAGCGCCGCCGCCACCCGATCGAGGCCGGCATAAACGCCCTCCAGCCCTTCGAATGCCGTCAGCAGCGTGGTCGCCGTCTTCTGGCCTATGCCTGGTACGCCGGGAATATTGTCCACGGCGTCACCGGCCAAGCCGAGCAGATCGGGAATGTGCTGCGGCCGTACACCGAAATTCCGCTCCACCCCAGCCGCATCCAACCAACCGCGGCGGCCGGGGTCCCAGAACTGGTCGCTGCCTTCCACCAACTGGCACAAGTCCTTATCGGAACTGACGTAGACCATCCGGAAGCCGTCCTGGCGCGCTCGGCTGGCGAGCGTGCCGATAAGGTCGTCGGCTTCGTGCTCGCCGCTCTCCAGGCGGGCTATCCCTAGCGCCGCCGTCAGCTGTCGGCAGACGCCAAACTGGTGTGTCAGCTCTACTGGCACCGCTGGCCGGTTCGCCTTGTAGCCAGGCAGCAAGGCTTGCCGCAGAGAGCCGCCCAGCCTGCCGTCAAAGGCAACGGCGACATGACTGGGCGCACGCTGCTCCAACAGTTCGCACAGAAACATGCCATAGCCGAACACCGCATTCGCGACCACGCCCTGGCGGTCCAGCAAGTGGGGCGGGTAGGCGTAATAAGCGCGAAAGATAAAAATACTGGCGTCGATGAGATAGAGCGTACGCATCGCCGTGACTATACAGGCCTGACGGCAACTTCCCCAGGTCGCAGGTCCTGTTTCGAGCCACTGGCTCTGCCGGCCGTTACCTGCGGATAACCGACTGGGTCGTTCGGCAAGACCGCGCCTGGATTGGACGGCTGCTTCTTAGGGATAACCCGCGCAGGTGGTAGCTCCCCACAGGCATCGGGTTCGATATGCTCAAGGTTAGGATGCCGGAACAGGGAAGTTCAGTCCGCTAGACGGTTCAGCCGATTCTTGCTTTCACGCCTGCCGGCGCAGCAACACCAATGAAGATCGACAGGAGGGAGCCATGAATCCAACCCTGAATATTCTGCCGCAGTGCTCTTTGGAGCTGCGGCCCTTGCCAAGCGATGCGCTGGCACCAGAAGAACGCTCCTGGCTGCTATGCAGCCGCGATGATCGCGCCCGCGCCATGTGGGAGGTGGTGTTGAACACGCCGGTATTGCATGCGCTACTGGAGAGTCTGGCGGAAGGCCAGGCCACGGCCAGCGTCGGCAGCCTGCGACTGCAGATCTACCCGGACGTCGAACTGGAGCGCACCGTCATGAACTGGGCAACCCGGCAGCTGGCCCGCTACGCGAGCGGGCTCGCCGGCTGCATGCTGCCGCGCGGCCTGGGACTTGGCCGGCTACAGAGCGGCAGCGTCCGACCGGTCTGAACCGATCGCCGGAGCCCCTCCCGTAGAGCAGGGCTCCGGCGACAGCACCATGCTGGAGCGGGGGCTGCCCGCAACTCCTCACGCTTTCCCAGCTCGGCCGCACCAGTAGCAACGGTTTCCACTATTTTTCATAATCCTCGAAGGTATGCGGCTCGGCAATCAGCGCCAGACTGACCGCACCGGGACCCATATTGGCGCCGCCGGTGGTACTCATCATGCTGGTGAGTAATTTGATGTTATTTTCTCTGGCTGTTCTAGCGAGCTGGTCGAAACCAGGAAGCTGGCTGATGATATCTTCTTCTCCTGCATAGCTTATGCATACGTACGGCGCCAGCAGGCCCCTGCGAATACGCTGCTCTGCGTAGGCGAACAGCCGCTGAACCGCGCTTTCAAAGCCTCGCCCTTTGGCAACCGGGAAGGTGTCGCCGTTATGGCCGCACAGGATGGGAACGATATCCAACGCCTTACCCAGCACTGCGCCGACAAAACTGACACTGCTGTCGCCCTTTTTCCGCCCCCGCTCGCGGACGTAATACAGATCCGGCACGACGGCATAGCCGTAAGCCTGGGTGGTCAGCGCTTCCACGCGGGTACGCAGCTCGTTTCTCGGCACATTCTCCTTGATCAGCCGCATAGTCTCGGCAGCAATTACACCCTGGCCAGCAAACAAGGTACGGGAATCGACCACACGCATGGAAAATGGACCGCTGACGCCAGCTCCCTGACGCCGCTCGCGGTATTCGCCCAGGATCTGGTGCATCGCCTGATAGGCATGCTCGTAAATCGGGCTGCGGGTCTTGGTGATGGTCTGAATGAAAGCGAAGTCGTAATCGATGACGATCTTGTCGAGGAACAACCGCCTGATCTGCTCCGTCGAGTACGGCACCGATTCGACATCATGGCCCTTGCTAAGCACGCCGCTCCGGTAGAAATTCAGGGTTTGCTGCGGATCGCGGGTGTCTTCGGTGAGCTCTCCGTTGATGCGGACGGAGATAGGCAGGACGAACACGTTGTTTTGTTCTAAAAACGACCAGGGAAGGTCGCAAGCTGAATCTACAGTCAGACCGAGCCGCATGGTTCTCTCCTCCCATAAGCAATCTTTAGTAGTGGTTTTTTGATCGCTTATGTGAACTGTTTAGCACTTAATGGCGAGAACCGCTATTGACAGAACGAAACAAAGCAGAAAAAGGCAAGGGGATTTACTTAATCTGCCCTCACCAGAACACGGCAGCTGGTCAGCGTAGAGCCAGCTCGGAATCAGCCGGTCGGCGGCTGCTCGGCCAGGCGTGCCAGTTCGAGATCGTTGGCTGTGGGGGTGAAGTCATCCGGATCGAAGGCGGCGATTCGTTGCTGCAGCGTTTTTTTGTCGAGCCGGCTGGTCAGCCGCAACTGCCCGTCAACTGCCTGTATCCGCCCCACCTCCAGCGCCAAGCGCTCGCCCTGGTCGGTCTTCACCACGAACTCGAGCTGGCCGGTCCGGCGGCTACGGACCACCGTTTCAACCCGGCCGAGCGTTTCATCATCGGTGCCAATCACTGGCATGGTGACCAGTCCGCGCGGCGTCATCTCGGCCAATGACGGTGGGATACCGGCGCGCGGCGCTTCGCTTTGCGCACCAGCCTGCAGCGCAGGTTCGGCCGCCGCACCTATCAGCCGAGGCAGGCTGAGAAAAATTCCCAGCATGATCCCCAACGCTCGCATGTCGTATCCTCGTCTCCTGATCACGCGCCTTGGCGCAGCGGGTGGACGTATGCGGTAATTGGGGGTCGCTACCTGACCTCTCAAAGCTCGGCGCCACAGCACGGCTGCCTGAGGGTGGCGGCCGCAACGCGGTCAGCCGGCTTGGCCGGTGCCGCCTTGATGAACACGACGACCATGACAGCAGCGAAACATCTTACGATTCTCGCCGGCTCGCGAGCGACTGAACGCATCCGGCGAGAAGGCTTTTCCGCCGACCAGATCAGTATTCTCGCCGGCGCTTCGGGCGGGCCGAAATGGCTGGTTCTGGCGGCGCTGGACCGGATGATCTTCGGTGAGTTCTTCTCCGGCCGAGCACTGCCGCTGCACACCATCGGCTCGTCGATCGGCAGTTGGCGCATGGCTTGCCTTGCCACACCCGATCCGGTCGCGGCCGTGACCCGGCTTGAGCACGCCTATATCGAACAGCGCTATCCAGCCAACACGACTCCAGTCATGGTGAGCCGGGAAGGAGCGCATATTCTGTCGGAACTGCTGGGCCCGCACCGCGAGCAGGATCTGCTCGACCATCCGTGGGTACGGCAGCATATTCTGGCAGTGCGCTGCGAGGGCCTGTGCGGCGCAGAGCAACCGCGACTGCAGATGCTTGGCTTCGCCGCTGCCGCACTCGGCAACCTCATCAGCCGCAAGGCGCTGGCCCACCGCCTCACCCGGGTGATCTTCCACAGCGCCGGTGCCGACAGCCCATTCCTCAATCTGACCGACCTGCCAACCACACACGTCACGCTCACTGCTGCCAATCTGCGGCCAGCGCTGCTGGCATCCGGCTCGATCCCGCTGGTGCTGGAAGGCGTCCGCGACGTCCCCGGAGCGACCGCCGGCACCTACCGCGATGGCGGCATCGTCGACTATCACCTGGACTTCGACTACGGCCCGGGCGACGGGCTGATCTTCTATCCGCACTTCTACCCATACATCGTGCCCGGCTGGTTCGACAAAGGCCTGCGCTGGCGCCGCGCCAGTGCCCGCAACTTCGAGCGGGCCGTCATCGTTGCACCATCGGCGGAACTGATAGCCCGGCTACCTTACGGCAAGATCCCGGACCGCCGCGATTTCGTCCGGCTCAGTGACGAAGAACGCATCCGCTACTGGCGGCAGGTGGTCCAGGAGGGTGAACGCTTGGCTGACGAATTTCGGGAACTGCTGGTCAAGGATCAGCTCGTCAGCGCCATCACGCCGTTTGCAGGTGCCGCCTGAGCAGAGACACAGCGCTATTACGCAACACCTTCGACCGGCCGGCACACCAGCGGGGCGCTGTCACCGCAGCGCTTCGATCCCGATCTCCCGCGGCGGATGGGAAAACGCAGCGGCCGCGCCGAGCAGGGCGGGATGAGTCGCTCGGATGACATAGCTCGGCACAGCCGTGAGATAGGCGGAAAAACGCCCACGCCGCTCGAAACTGGCACGAAACGGCGAATGATCGAAGTATTCCCCGAGACGCGGCACGATACCGCCGCCGATATAAACGCCGCCGCGGGCTCCCAGAGTCAGCACCAGATTGCCGGCTGCCGTGCCAAGCATGGCGCAGAAGGTATTAAGCGCCTCCAGGCAGATGGGACATTCGCCAGCAATGGCCCGCCGGCTGATATCGGGCGGCGCCAGATCGTCGGCCGACTTGCCCTCGACTTCGGCGATAGCCCGGTACAGGTTCACCAGTCCCGGCCCCGAAATCAGCCGCTCGGCGGAGATGTGATTGAAGCGGCGAGCCAGTACCGCGAGAATGGCGGATTCGCGCTTGCTGGCGGCACCATAAGTGGCGTGCCCGCCCTCGCTCTGCAACGGAATATAGCGGTCATCCGCCGGAATCAGGCCGGACATGCCGAGTCCGGTGCCGGGGCCGATCAGGGCGATCGGCAACCCTTCCACCGCCGCCCCGCCACCAACTTGATGGCACTCTTCCGTCCGCAGGTAGGGAATGGCAAGCGCCAGTGCGACAAAATCGTTCAGCAACAGCAGCTGATCCAGCTCCAGCCGCTGGCGCACGGCAGCAGCGGAGAACGACCAGATATGGTTGGTCATCTGTACCCGATCGCCGGTCAGCGCGACGGCGACGGCGACGGCGGCCCGCCGCGGTCGTACCTGCACGCCGGCCAAGTAGGCCTCGATCGCGTCCTCCAGCGTCGGATAATCGCTGCACGGCAGCACACGGATGCTATGCGGCCGGCCCCCGCCGTCGCTGAGCGCAAACCGAGCATTGGTCCCGCCGATATCGGCAACCAGCCTGACCCCGTCTTTATCTGGCATGAGCGTAACCTCCGCAGCAAAACCGTGTTCCAACGATATAGCGTTGTCCACAGGCTGTTAGAAGAGTGCGCATGGCATGCTGTGCATGCCTCGGCAGGATAATAATATGATTGCCGCGCGCAGAACCTGCCGCCGGATTCGTGGTCTGTCCGGTATCCTAGAAACCATGTGGCTTTAATGCCGAGCGGTTGAGCGATCGCCGCCGACACGGTGCACACTCCCGAGGAACAAGTAAGATGCAGACCCCTTCGATCGAACGGGATGCGCCACCGCAGGCTGACCGTGCCTGGCCCACTGACAAGGGGTTGCCCCTTCCTACGCCGCTGAGCGAATCCCGCCGCTGGCCTGAGCTTGCCTCCTACGGCCTTACCGGGCTGGCGCTATTTTTTATCCTGCAAGCCGGGCTGCTGCCGGCGCTGTTGGCGGGCCTGCTGGTCCATGAGCTGGTCCACCTGCTGGCACCGCGCCTGGCGCCGCGACGAGTAAATGCGGACTGGGCGAAAATGCTGGCGGTCGCGGTCCTGTCGACCATCATCGTCTCGCTGCTAACCTTCGCCGTGCTCGGCACGATTGCCTTCTTACGCAGTGGTGGCGGCAATCTGCCATTGCTGCTGGAGAAAATGGCGCAGATCGTGGAAGCCTACCGGGATATCGCCCCACCCTGGCTGGCCACCTACCTGCCCGATGATGCCGAGAGCCTGAAAGTCGTCGCCGCCGAGTGGCTGCGAGCGCACGCCAGCGATATCCAGCTGTTCGGCAAGCAGGCCGGCCGCACCTTTGTTCATATCCTCATCGGCATGATCATCGGCGCAATGATCGCGCTGCGCCGGGTGGTGGCGAGCGACCGGTTCGGCCCGCTGGCGGATGCCCTCAAGGCCCGTGCCCAACGGCTGGCAACCGCCTTCCGCCGGGTGGTGTTCGCGCAAGTACGTATCGCCGCACTCAATGCGTTTTTTACCTGGCTTTATCTCGGCATAGCGCTGCCGTTGCTTGGAATCCATCTGCCGTTTCTAAAAACGCTGATCCTGGTAACGTTCGTCTGCGGTTTATTGCCGGTGCTTGGCAACCTGATCTCCAACACCGTCATCATTGTCGTCAGCCTCAACCATTCGGTCGGCGTTGCCGCTGCATCGCTCAGTTATCTGGTCATCATTCACAAGCTGGAATACTTCCTCAACGCCGGCATTATCGGTTCCCGCATCCGTACCAAAGCGTGGGAGCTGCTGGTGGCCATGCTGGTGATGGAGGTTGCCTTCGGTATCGCCGGTCTGGTTGCCGCGCCTATCGTCTATGCTTACCTCAAAGATGAACTGAGTAGTCGCGGCCTAATCTGAGATAGCACTTTCTAGCGGATTGGCCATGCTATTGCATTGCGCCGTTTCGCCCTTATCGATAGGGCGGCGATTTCCGAATACGGAGCAGCAGAAATGGATCTCTCATCCTACAGCCGCCAGGATCTCATCAAGCTTCAGCGCCAGGTAGAGCGCGAACTCGAAGCCCGTCGGCGGGTGGATCAGCGCACCGCGCGCCAGGAGGTTCGCAGCATTGCTGAAAAGTACGGTTTGAGTTTGGCCGAACTGGTAGGTGGCGCGGGGCGACGGGGTGCTGCCGGAGGGCATGGCGTCACGATCTACCGCCACCCGTCTGATCCTAGCCTCACTTGGGCTGGCCGCGGCCGCAAGCCAAACTGGGTCAAGGAGTGGGAAGAGTCGGGCAAATCGCTCGATCAACTGCGCTGATCAAGCTTCCATTGATTGACCCTGCTCGGCCCCAATCTCGGGTGCTCCACGAACCACTCGTCGGAGGTAAACCCGATGGCCCTGAATCTCTTGGACGAGAAGGGCGTTCCGTTGGATCGCCAGCAGTTCACGTGGCGCGAACTGACCCCAGCCCCCATCAGTAAGCTCGACGACGATGCCTTCACCCGGGTCCGGGTAATCCTGATGAACGGCATTGAGCAGGAGGCAAACCGCTTCCAGCACCGCTGCGCCCAGTTCAACAAAGCCCTCCAACTGCCGCTGGCCCGCACCCGGCGGGTCGAGCATCACCAGCAGACCCTGGTGAACTGGCTGCTACCGCCCGACCAATCGGGACTGGAAACCACTATCGCCTACGAGCAAGTGGCGATCGAAGTGACCGCCAGCGTCGCCCAGCACGAGCCGGATCCATACCTGGCCCAGGTTTAC
>DASULL010000436.1:0-3034 GCA_036278215.1 Gammaproteobacteria bacterium
TCGTTCTACGGCGATCAGCACCCGTACGGCAAGCAGGCGGTGCGTTTCTACACCGAAACCCGCACGGTGGTCGAGCGCTGGTTCGAGTCCGACATTCCGGACGGCCATGGCCCCAATATGACCATCACCCTGCGCTGAGCGTGGCCATGGATTTCTCCCTGACCGAAGAGCAGGCCGCGTTCCAGGACGCGGCCCGCGACTTTGCCCGTGAACGCTTGGCACCTAACGCCGCCCGCTGGGATGCTGAAAGCATCTTTCCCAAGGATGTCATCGCCGCAGCGGGCGAAATGGGCTTCTGCGGCATCTACTGCGCCGAAGATATCGGCGGCCTCGGGCTTTCCCGGCTGGATGCCTCCATCATCTTCGAAGCGCTGGCCGGCGGCTGCACTTCGACCACGGCGTTCATCACCATCCATAACATGGCGACCTGGATGATCTCCGGCTGGGGCAGCGAGGTGGTGCGGCAGGAATGGGGGCCGGCGCTGACCTCGGGCCGCAAGCTTGCCTCCTACGCGCTGACCGAACCAAATGCTGGCTCCGACGCCGCTGCGCTACGCACCAGTGCTCGTCGGGATGGTGATTATTACGTGCTGAACGGCGGCAAGGTCTTCACCTCCGGTGCCGGCGACACCGACATGCTGGTGGCGATGGCGCGTACCGGCGGCGAGGGCGCGCGGGGGATTTCCGCCTTTGCTGTTCCGGCTGATCTGCCGGGCATCAGCTACGGCCGCAAGGAAGAGAAAATGGGCTGGAACAGCCAGCCGACCCGCGCGGTGAACTTCGACAACGTCCGGGTGCCAGTCGAGAACCGGCTAGGTGAGGAGGGCGAGGGTTTCAAGATCGCCATGCGGGGCCTGGACGGCGGCCGGATCAATATCGCCACCTGTTCCGTCGGCACCGCGCAGGTGGCGTTGGAGGCCGCTCAGCGCTACCTCAACGAGCGTCGACAATTCGGCCAGCCGCTGGCCGAATTTCAGGCGCTGCAGTTCCGGCTGGCCGATATGGCGACGGAGCTGGTGGCAGCGCGGCAGATAGTACGACTCGCTGCCTGGCAGCTGGACCGTAAATCGCCGGAAGCGACGACTTATTGCGCCATGGCCAAGCGCTTCGCCACCGACGTCGGTTTCAAGGTGTGCAACGAAGCTTTGCAGCTGCACGGCGGCTACGGCTATATCCGGGAGTATCCGCTGGAGCGCCATGTGCGCGACACGCGGGTGCACCAGATCCTGGAAGGCACTAACGAAATCATGCGTGTCATCATTGGGCGACGCCTGTTGATGGATGGCGCGACGGAGACAATAAGATGAGCCAGTACACCAATCTCAAGCTGGAGCGGCGCGGCCATACCGCGCTGGTCACGATCAGCAATCCGCCGGCCAATACCTGGACCCGCGACAGCCTGCAGGCGCTGAAGCAATTGGTTGCCGACCTGACGGCGGAGCGCGATATCTATGCGCTGGTGCTGACCGGCGAGGGCGAGAAATTTTTCTCCGCCGGTGCCGATCTGAATCAGTTCAAGGATGGCGACCCGGCCGTGGCCGCCGAGGCCGCCCGCCGTTTCGGCGAGGCCTTCGAGGCGCTGGCGGCATTCCGCGGCGTCACTCTCGCCGCGATCAACGGCTATGCCATGGGCGGCGGCCTGGAAGTGGCGCTGGCCTGCGACATCCGGATCGCCGAAGAGCAGGCCCGGATGGGGCTGCCGGAAGCCAAGGTCGGCCTGCTGCCCTGTGCCGGCGGCACCCAGCGGCTGCCTCGGCTGGTCGGTGAGGGCTGGGCCAAACGGATCGTGCTCTGCGGTGAGCAGGTGGATGCCGACACGGCGCTGCGTATCGGCTTGATCGAGGAGAAGGTCGGCCGCGGTGAAGCGCTAGAGCGAGCATTGGCGCTGGCCGAGCAGGTCGGCGGCCAGAGCCCGGTCAGCGTCGCTTACTGCAAGCAGCTCATCGACGCCAGCCTGGTCCGGCCGACCGCCGACAACCTGCCGCTGGAGCGGGAATTGTTCGTAGCGCTGTTCGACAGCGAAGACCAGAAAGAAGGCGTCAACGCCTTCCTGGAAAAACGCAAGCCGCAGTGGCAAAACAAATAACAGCGGCTGAATAACCACAAAGACACAAAGGTCACGAAGCGGCACAAAGGAAGAGTCTTAATCTTTGTGTGCTTTATGCCTTTGTGGTGGATTTTTCTTTGCCCACGACAACAACCGGGAGCAGTCCCATGACGCAGATCGCCTTTATCGGACTCGGAAACATGGGCGCGCCGATGGCCGCCAATCTGCTCAAGGCCGGACATCAGTTGGCTGTGTTTGATCTGGTGCCGGCAGCCGTAGCCAAGCTGGAAGCGGCCGGTGCCCGAGCCGCCAGCTCGGCGGCCGACGCGGTAGCCGGTGCGCAGGTGGTATTTTCCATGCTGCCGGCCGGGCAGCATGTGAAAAGCCTTTATCTTGGCGATGGCGGTTTGCTGGAAGCCGTCGGGCCGGACACCCTGCTGGTGGATTGCAGCACCATCGACGCCGAAACCGCTCGCGAGTTGGCCGAAGCTGCTGCCCGCAGCGGGCTGGAAATGCTGGATGCGCCGGTATCCGGCGGCGTCGCCGGTGCTGAGGCTGGAACGCTGACCTTCATCGTCGGTGGCGAGGCGGCGGCGCTGGAGCGGGCCCGGCCGTTGCTCGAGGCCATGGGCAAGAAAATTTTCCATGCCGGTGGCGCCGGGGCTGGGCAGGTGGCCAAGATGTGCAACAACATGTTGCTCGGCATCCTCATGACCGGCACGGCGGAAGCGCTTAATTTGGGGGTCGCCAATGGCCTGGATCCGCAGGTGCTGTCGGAAATCATGAAGGCCAGTTCAGGCAACAACTGGGCGCTGCAGGTGTACAACCCGTATCCTGGCGTCATGGACAACGCGCCAGCCAGCAGGAACTATCAGGGCGGCTTCGGCGTTGATCTGCTCGTCAAGGATCTGGAGCTGGCACTGAAGGCGGGCTTGGCCAACCGCACGGCGCTGCCGCTGGGCTCGCTGGTGCGCCAGCTGTATGTGG
>DASULL010000437.1:0-10541 GCA_036278215.1 Gammaproteobacteria bacterium
CCCGGCCCGGCGGCCGTGCCATTCCTCGCCGGCAGTGAGCGGCGGCACGCTGAAGTCAGCGTCCCAGAGCGAGCGGGAACGCAGCAACTGCTCGCCACGGCTGACCCGGTAGTAATGGCCGGAATAGGCTTGCCGATAAACCAGTGCCAGCCGTTCCGGCGGCAGTGTCAACTGGCCGTCGACGACGCTGCTGGCGGCGATCAGGGTATCAAGGTCGTGGCGCAGGCGGTCGGCGATGTATTGCTCGGTCAGCGTGCTCATCGCCGCGCAGATCAGTACCGCGCCCACCAGCAACAGCGCTGCCAGACCCAGGCCGACTCCGACGTTGAGCCGCCGCTCCAGGCTAGGCGCGGCCGAGGAAAATATAGCCCTGGCCACGCCGGGTCTCGATGACTTCGCGGCCGAACTTCTGCCGCAGGCGATTGACGTAGACCTCCAGCACGTTGCTGTCCTGGTCGGTGTCGTAGTCGTACAGATGCTCGGCCAGGCGGTGTTTGGACAGCACCCGGCCGGGATGGTGCATGAAGTAGCGCAGCAGGCGGAACTCGGTGCCGGTCAGGGCGATTTCCTCGCCGTCTGCCAGGCGCGCCTGCTGGCGTTCCTCGTCCAGCTGGATCCCTTTCACCGTCAGCGGCAGACCGCCGACGTCGTTGTTGGCGCGGCGGATCAGCGCCTGCAATCGCGCCAGCAGCTCTTCGGTATGAAACGGCTTGCCGAGGTAGTCGTCGGCGCCGGCCTTGAAGCCGTCGACTTTTTCATGCCAGGCATCGCGGGCGGTGAGGATCAGTACCGGCAGGCGCTGGCCGGCAGTACGCCACAAGCGCAGTACTTCCAGACCGGGGCGGCCAGGCAGGCCAAGATCGAGAATGATCGCATCGTAGGCTTCGACGCTGCCCAGATCGTAAGCCCTCAGGCCGTTCTGGACCCAATCGACCGCGTAGCCGGCCTGCTGCAGGCGTACTCTGAGATCAGCGCCGAGAACCGGGTCGTCTTCCGCCAGCAGCAGTCTCATAAGGCTCAGTCCTCCCGCTTCCGCTGCAGCACGCTGCCGGTGCTGGCATCGAGCAGCAGCTCCCAGACCTGACCCTGAGCGTCGAGGATTTCCAGCTCATAAAGCCAGACGTCGCGTTTGCGCTTGAGCTCCACCTCCAGGATGCGGCCGGGCTGGACGGCTCTGGCGTGGGCAATGATATCGGTCAGCGGCAGGATCTGACCTTGCTCGACCAAGTCCCGGGCACGCTGCTGTTCCGATGCCCCAGCGGTGCCGGCGGGCAGTAGTAGCAGCAGCAATAAGCAGAGTACGGGTGGCTTCATTCTCGCCTGTGGTCGGTGGCTATGGATTCAACCAGATTCTCGCGACAGCGAGCCTTCCCGGCAACCGTCTCACGCGCGGGCCTGAAAGCCAGTGTCAACAGCAAGCCGGGCAGTCGTCCCTGACCATCCCAGCAGGGTGCCGGTATCAGTGTGCCAGCGGCTTCCAGTTCGGGTGCTTGAAGTATTGGCCGTAGGCTGTCAGCGCCCCGACGACCTGCACTGCACCGGCTTGGCTGTCGTCGCCGCTCTTCATCCGTTCCGCGCCGGAGAGGACTTCGAACAGCACCAGATGCAACTGATCGTCTGCTTCCTTCGGTAGCTGGCAGTTCTTGACCATGTACTGAACGTGGCCGTTCAGCTTGTCGGCGAGCGCAGCGTATTGCGACGGCGTCAGGCTGTTGTCGTGGATCTTGTCGATATTGGCTGCCAGGTCGGCGCGAATACCTTCCATACCTTTGCGCAGCGGCGCATCGGTGATCCATTTCTGGCCTTGGTTCAACCGCAGCTGTTCCAGGCTGCCGTGGTGATCATGAGAATGATAGGCGGCCTGCGCGCCAGGCACGAGGCCGCCGAAGGCAAGGCTCAGAATAAGGGCGGCGGTGGCAAGGGGTGATCTGCGGACCATGCTTGTTCTCCTGTTGGTTCCGGTTATCACAGACGCAGAGCCACCATAGCTGCCCGAGCTTAAACGAAGCTGAGTGCCAAGCCGGCCTCAGCGGTAGACGTGAACCTTGTGGCCCGGCACCGGTCTGTAGTGTCCAGGCGGCAGCACATGAGCGGGCGGTCCCGGCCGCCGGTGCGGACCCTTGGTCTTGTGGTGCGGCGGCCGCGGCGGCGTGTGCAGGCCAGCACGGTAGCCGTCCCGATAACCCTGCCGGTAGTTATGGCGGTGGTGGTGACCGTGGCTGGGCTTCCAGGACTGGGTGGCGTGGATATGGCTGCCGAGACCAGTGCTGAGATGGATCACCACGCTGGAGCGCTTGTGGTCATGATGCCCCCGATCGGCCAGGGCTGCGGGTGCGAACAGGGCCCCAGCCAGAGCCAGAGCGAGCAATTGCGCGTGACGTGTCTTCATGGCGTCCTCCTGTTGGTTTGTGACGCCAGCTTGCCCGGACTTGGCTGAACCTTTGGTTAACGGCCGGCGCCCATCGTTGCCCGAAGTTCCGCATAGACGGCAGTTAGCTCGGGCAGCTGGTAGTGGGCGTTGAGCCCGCTCGGGTTAGGCAGAACCCAGACCGGCACACCGGCGATGCTCATCTGCTGGCGCCCCAGCTGCGCTTGTGGCGCCGCGAAGGCACTGCGGTAAGCCGATATGCCCAAAACGGCCAGGCTGCGGGGGCGATACTGCTCGAGCTTGTGCCGTAGTGCCTGGCTGCCGGCGCGGAGTTCGGCAGCCGACAGTTCCGTCGCGTTTGCCGTTGCCCGGGCGACCAGGTTGGTGATTCCCAACCCGTAGGCAGGCAGGGTGTTGTCTTCTGCCGGCGAGAGTTGCCGTGGGGTGAAGCCGGCGCGATGCAGCACCGGCCAGAAACGATTGCCGGGGCGGGCGAAGTGATGTCCAACCGCGGCCGAGTAAAGACTCGGGTTGATGCCGCAAAACAGGATATCCAGCCCGGGGGCGATGATATCGACTACCTCGCGTCCGCGAGCCGCTTCGATTTCCGCTCGGCTGGGCCGGCGCTGACCTGGCTTGGATGAATCCAATTGCATGAGTCTGTCCTTGGTGCTCCTGCAAGGTGGCTTTACAGCCTCTGCGCGTACCATGCTCAGAAGCTCAGGAGCCCGTGATGCTACCTTGAAGGGGCGCTCTAAGAGAGAATTCGGATGCCTGTAACGATTAAACGAGTCTCCCTGCTGGCATGCCTGGTACTGGTGGCTGCCGCGCTCACCGCGACAGTTGCCGGTTACTGGTTTCTGCGGGCAAGCCTGCCGCAGCTCGACGGTGAACGCGCCCTCGCCGGTCTCGCGGCCCAGGTCGTGGTCGAGCGGGACGGGCAGGGCATAGCCACCGTTCGCGGCGAGCAGCGTGCCGATGTGGCCCGGGCCACCGGCTTCATCCACGCCCAGGACCGCTTTTTCCAGATGGACCTGCTGCGCCGCAGCTCTGCCGGCGAACTGGCGGCGCTGGTCGGTCCAGGGGCGGTGGAGCTCGATCGCAGCATGCGGCTGCACGGTCTGCGGCGGGTGGCCGAGCAGGTGCTGACCAGGCTGCCGGAGCAGCACGTGAGCCTGCTGCGCAGTTATGCCGAAGGGGTCAACGCTGGCTTGGCCGCGCTCGGCGCCCGGCCGTTTGAATACGGCTTGCTGCGGACTGCGCCGGAGCCGTGGACGCCGGCCGACACCGTGCTGGTGATCTTCGCCATGTATATGGATCTGCAGGACCCGCGGGCCGAGCGCGAGGCACGTCTGGCGGCCATGAAAAACACGCTGCCGCCCGGGTTGTTCCAGTTTTTGACGGCGCACGATTCGAGCTGGGACGCACCGCTCGATGGCTCCAACCTGCCTCTGCCGCCGTTGCCGGAGGCGGCAGAGATCGATCTGCGGACGCAGTCGCCGCAGACGGTGTCTTGGGGTAGGGTCGAGCCCGCCAGCGACGAGCGGGCCGTCGGCAGCAACAACTGGGCGATTGCACCGGCGGTCAGCGCCGATGGCCACGCCTGGCTGGCCGACGATATGCACCTTGGCCTGCGCATGCCCAACCTCTGGTATCGGCTGCGGCTGGAGTGGCGCGATGCCGCAGGCGAGCAGCGCAGCGTGACCGGCGTCAGCATGCCGGGCACGCCGGCGATGATTGTCGGCAGCAACGGCAGAGTCGCCTGGGGTTTCACCAACAGTTATGGTGATTGGTCCGATCTGGTAGAGCTGGAGCTCGATCCGGCCGACCCCAGCCGTTATCGCACCCCCGACGGCTACCTGCCGTTCCAATCCCGAACCGAGCAGATCAAGGTCAAGGGCGGCGAACCGGTAGCCTTTACCGTACAGCAAACGATCTGGGGCCCGGTGCTGGCCGGAGCGGGACAAGTTCCGCCGCGGGCGCTGCGCTGGATCGCGCATGATCCGGATGCCACCAACATGGTGCTGCTGGAGCTGGAAACGGCCGCTGATCTTGAGGCTGCCATGGCTACTGCCAACCATGCCGGCTTGCCAGCGCAAAACTTCGTCGCTGTGGATAGTGCCGGCAACATTGGCTGGACCATCGCCGGTCGGCTGCCGCGGCGGGTCGGCTACGACCCGAGCCTGCCAGCTGCCGGCGCGGATGGCGCCGGTTGGGACGGCTGGTTGGCGCCGCAGGACTATCCGCGGATCGTCAATCCAGCCAGCGGCCGCTTGTGGACCGCCAACAATCGCATCGTCGGTGGCGAGATGCTGGCGCTGCTGGGCGATGGTGGTTATGCGCTGGGCGCCCGGGCGGTACAGATTCGCGACGGGCTGCAAGCCCTGTCGGCGGCAACCCCCGCCGATCTGCTCGCCATCCAGCTGGACGACCGGGCGCTGTTTCTGGCGCGCTGGCGCGAGTTGGTGTTGAAACTGCTGGACGAGGAAGCGACCGCCGCCAGTCCGCGCCGCGCCGCTCTGCGGGCTGAGCTGGAGCAATGGTCGGGCCGGGCGGTGCCGGAGGCGGTGGGTTACCGTCTGGTACGAACCTTCCGGCTGTTTTTGCACGAGGCGGTGTTTTTGCCGCTGACAGTGGCTGCGGCCGAGCTGGACCCGGATTTTCGCTTCGACATGCCTCAGGCGGAGCAGGCCCTGTGGCGACTGGCGACGGAGCAGCCGCCACATCTGCTGGATGCTCGCTACCACAGCTGGCGCGAGCAGTTGCTCGCTGTCGCCGATCGGGTAGCGGATTACTTCTGGGACGAAGAGATCGGCTTCCAGGCCGCTACGTGGGGCAACTTCAACCGGCTGCGGATGCAGCATCCGCTGGCGCTGGCTGTACCGCAGCTCGGGCGCTGGCTGAACATGCCGGAACAGCCGCTGCCTGGCGACACCCACATGCCGCGGGTGCAGACCTTGAGTCACGGCGCCTCCCAGCGGCTGGTCGTCTCGCCAGGCCGAGAAGACGCCAGCCTGCTGCACATGCCGGGTGGGCAGAGCGGTCACCCGCTATCCCCTTACTATCGTCTGGGCCACGACGACTGGACTGAAGGGCGGGCTTCACCCTTTCTGCCCGGACCCCAGCAGCACCAGCTGCTGTTGCGGCCCTAGCCAAGCAGCTGGCGAGCCAGGTTCGTGCTCGGCTGTTGCCTGACGGCGCCAGGATTTTCCTTGCGCCGGCGGTAAAAGCCCCACTGCCGTTGTGTCCGGTTTCCTCTGCCCATGCAGCTAAAGTGGGGGGAGAAAAATCGGTTTGTTTTTCTCTCCGGATCTCTTCACTCAAACAGCAGTTACGTTTGTTTTTCAGTCCTTGGCCCCTATATGGCTGCGCACTGCCCTGGGTAAACGCTGGCTATTCCGGCGCTTCCGGTGCGGGTGAGAAGCCGCGTTGCCGGCGAGCTGAATAAATCCGGGAGGGATTTGTTCGGTATTTACCCTGAGCGGTGGAGTTGGAGTGGTTGGGTATGGGAATTCGCTTGCGTCTGTTTCCATGTTTCGCCGCTTCAACGAGGTTCCAACCAGTCAATCGTGGATCAGGCAAGAGGACCGTAGCGATGAGTACTTTCCGCAATGTCCGTAACACCGCATTGGTTGGTGTTGCTGCCTTCGGGCTCGCCGCCACCGCAGCGATCGCCCAGAGCAGTGCGACGCCGTCGACCAGCAGCGGTTCGAGCACGAGCATGCAGCAATCCACCCCAAGCGGATCGATGTCGTCGTCTGCCGCTGGGGCGAAGTTGGATAGCACTATTTCCCAAGCGAAGATCCGCGATCTGGTCGGCAAGGAAGTAGTTAATGCCGACGGTAAGAAGATTGGCAAGGTGAGCGAGATTGCCCACGATCAGCGGGATCAGTCGCTGCGGATGGTAGTGGCTACCGGCGGCCATCTGGGGCTGGGTGAGAAGCATATGGCTTTGCCACTGAGCAACGCTCGCCTGCAGGGCAACGAGATCCATCTGACCAAGGAGCTCAGCCAGCAGCAGATTCAGCAGGATGTGGCTTCGTACGACAAGAACAACTTCAAGCCGGTTTCCGGCCAGCAGCGTGAGGAGACGGTCGCTGCTGCCGAGACAGCGTCCCCGTCGTCGGGCCGTTCCTCCGCGGGCGGTTAGCGGTACGCAGCGGGAAGCGGTCGCGGCAGAATGCCGGAGCGGAGCAACGCCCGGCCGCTTCCTCCTAAAGTACAGGCGGCTATCGCTTTAATACGCCCTTCAGGCCGCCGCCGATCAGCGTGGCGACATCCAGAATAACCCTTGGCAGGTCGAAGCTGCCGGGGCAGGCCAGATACTTCGGGTACCACCGCGGAGCGAACTTCGCTTTATAAGCCTGCAATCCCTCAAAATTGTAGAAATGCTCGCCATGGCGGAATAGCAGCACGCCAGCCCGCTGCCAAGCCGGCGCCAGCGGGTGCGATGCCATGCCGGCCAGTGGCGCCATTCCCAGGTTGAAGGAAGCAAAGCCTTGGCGCTGCCCCCATAGCATCAGCTCCACAAACAGGTAGTCCATCATTCCGCGGGGCGCCGTCCGGCGGTAGCGCATCAAGTCGACCGAGAGCTCCCGCCGCGCGGCGCTCATCAGTACATTGGCAAAGGCGACGATCTCTCCATTTACCCGAACCAGGGCGCAAGGCAGCCGGCAGAGGTAGTCCGGTTGAAAGAAGCCGATGGAGAAACGTTTTTCCGCGGCATGCTTGGCGGCCAGCCAGTCATCGGAAATCTGCTGCAGGATGGGCAGCAGCTCGGCTACCGCCTCGGCCTGGACCAGCTCGAAGCTGGCGCCCGCACGTTCGGCATGCCTATGGGCTTGGCGCAACTCACGCCGCTCGCGGCCCTGCAGGGAGAATGTCGCCAGCGGCACCTGCGCCTCTTCGCCCAGCTTCAGCACGGCCATGCCGAGGTCGATGTAAAGCGGCAGCGCTTGGGCGTCGATCTGATAAAACACCGGGCGGGCGCGGTGCCAATCACATAGCTCACAAAATGACCAGACCAGCTCATCTCCCCCTTGTCCTACCGGGCCTCCTAGCGTTATCCAGCTGTTGCCTTGGAGCGCGTACATCAAAAAGCCGCGCTGCTCAGGGCTGAACAGCAGGTATTTATCACCGGTGAGAGCCAGATGACCGTGAGTGTCCTGGCTTTCCGACTGGATGATGTCCAGCGCCCGGTTCAACTGCTCCTTAGTCGGCAGGGTCGGCTGGGGTGCCGCCGGCTGCAGCAGACGGGTCAGCGCAAAGGCGCCGGTGAGTACGCTTACCAGCAGGCTGGCGCGGAGGAAGCGGGAGGCGTTGCCGCTGAAAGCGAACTGCCACCACAGCTCATTGGAATATTCCACATGCTTGTAGACGAATCCACCGAGCCAGATCGTACTGAGCAGTACGGTCAGCACCGCTGTGGCCCAGCCTGCGGTAAATGGCTCGCGTAGCAGCGAGGCGCGCCGGTAGAACAAGGGGCGGCTGGGCAGTAGCGCGAGCAGTGCTATGGCCGCCACGCCGGCACTGGCGTAGTCCAGACCACGCAGAAGAGCAAAGACGATGCTCGCGGCGAGCAGGGCGAGAGCGAGCAGATAGGCGCCGTCCAGTCGCTGGTGCAAGCCGCGGGCAACCACCAGGAGGCCGAGGCCGATAACGCTGGTCAGCAGATGGGAGAGCTCGAGCGCCGGCAGTGGCACCAGCCCGCGGAGCAAGGCAAGCCGTTCCGGCCAAGCCGGCAGGGCGCCGGTCAGCAGCAGGATCGCACCCGCGACAAAGACCAGGGTAGCGAGCAGCAGCGGAGCCTGTCGCATGAGCAATCGAGCGAGCCACAGACTAAGCTGGCGGACGCCGCGCAGGCGCAGGCTCAGTTCATAGCCAGCCAACGCGACTGCCATCAGGCCTAGCGGCAGTAGATAGTAGATCCCGCGAAAGACAAGCAGCGATGCAACCAGTTCATTGACGGGGGCAGCGGGTAAGAGCAGGAACAGACTGCCTTCGAACACGCCCAGTCCGCCCGGCACATGGCTCAGTATTCCGAGCGTCAGAGCAATGCTGTAGAGGCCGATCAGGGCCGGATAGGAAACGGCGAGCGATGGCGGCAGCAGTACATAGAGCACCGCGGAAGCGAGCAGCAGGTCGACCGAGCTGAGCGCGAGTTGAGCGAGGCTGAACCGGAGCGAGGGCGGCTGGAAGCTCCAATCGCGCCAACGCAGCGGTGCCCGGCGGTAGCCGATCCACAGCAGGTAAGCGGCAAGCGCCAGCAGCAGCAAAATCCCGGTTGCCTGCAAGATAGGCGGGCGAAGATGGAGCACGTCGGCAAATGCCGAAGGCTCGGCCAGCAACGCCAGGGCGACCATGAGGGTGACGCCGAGGCCGAAGCCGACCGCGCTCAGCACGATGATGGCGGCAATATCGGAACTGGTCAGGCCGGCGACCGAGTACAGCCGGTAACGGACCGAACCGCCGGTGATCAGGCCAGGGCCGACATTGTGGGACAGAGCGTAAGCGCTGAACGCGGTCAATGCCACCCGTGGATAAGGCAGCCGCCGGCCCAGATGATACAGGGCAAGAGCGTCGTAGCCGCTCAGCAGCAGGTAGCTGAGCAGGGTAAGGCCCAGTGCCTGTAGCAGGGCCTTGTCAGGGAGTGCCTGGAAGGCGGCAACTACCTGATGAAAATGGGTTTTCGCAAGGACGCGGGCGAGCCCTGCCAGGACCAGGGCGAAGAGGAGCAGGCCTGCCAGAGGCGCCAATCTGCGGAAGAAGCGCTGCTTCGACTGCGTCATGGCCGCCCTGGGGAGCGGGCTGCAGCAGCGTATGGAGGAGGGATGTTATTTTTCTGAGCATTCATGGCAGAAGTTTTCCTCCTAAGAACTCTGCCCAATCAGGTGGCGTCTGTTTCTTCAAGGCAGCGGTAGCGGCGCCCGCAGCCGCAAGGTGCGGCTCTGGCCAGCGGCATCTATCACTTCGATGCTGTGCAAACCGTCTTCGGCGATGTCGACGTTGAGCTCGTGCGGTCTTGGGATCAGGTGGTCGAGGTCGTCAGTGACGATCTGAAAAGCATCCTTATCCGGGTAATAGGCAACATCGCGCAGCGGGGTCCAATCGAGTTGGTAAGGTGTATGGATACCGAGTCCGGCCACGTCCACCTCGATGGCGCGGCCCGCCAGCTCGCGCGATATCTGCGCAAAGTAGGGCTGGCATCTGGACTTGTCGAGATGCTGTATGGGCACAGCGGAGTCTCCTGGCGCTGTTTGCTGTCGAAATGAGGGCGGGACCGGGATGGCCAAAGCAGGCAGCGGATTTGCCGGGCCTGGACACAGGCACTACCTGTGGCAGTAAATTGAGTCTGTTTGCATAGGACGGGTGCACAGGAGCCATATTGCAGTAGGCTTTATCTGCCTGCCGCCAATGATTGACTGGAAGGACGACGATGCCGACACGCAACCCAAGAAACTGGATGTGGGCCGAGGCCTGCGAACTGCTGGAGCGAGCCGAGCGCATCCAGCGACAGTTTTTCCAGCTCGGTATGCCGACAGCGAGCCGCCCGGCCTGGGAGCCGCCGGCGGATATCTTCGAAACCGAGGACATGCTGGTCATCCTGGTGGCGCTGCCGGGAGTATCGCCGGCGCAGGTTCAGGTCGGCGTGGAAGACAACGGCGCGCTGGTGGTAAGCGGCGAGCGCCGGTTGCCGCCGGAAGCGCGTGCTGCTGGCATCTACCGGCTGGAAATCCCGCACGGCCGTTTCGCTCGCCGGATCGAGCTGCCGCCTGGCCGGTTCCGGCTGGAGCAGCAGGACATCGTTGATGGCTGCGTACTGCTGCGCTTGCGCAAGCTGCCATAGGAAGGGGGTGAGCGATGACAACACAGTCCGATCAACGCGCTACCGCCGCGTCTCAAGCCGCCAGTGAACCGGTCCTGGAGATCCCGCAGGATGCAATGATCATCCTGCCGGTGCGCAACATCGTTTTATTTCCGGGCATCGTGCTGCCGCTGACCCTGGGACGGGGCGCCTCCATTGCGGCAGCGCAGGAAGCAGCCCGCAGCAACCGGCCGCTGGGCGTCGTGCTGCAGCGCGACCCGGCGGTCGAGACGCCGGGGCCGAGCGATCTGCATACCATCGGCACGGTGGCTTCGGTGATGCGTTACGTGACCGCGCCGGATCGCACCC
>DASULL010000438.1:0-3617 GCA_036278215.1 Gammaproteobacteria bacterium
GCGGCGGCCGTCTCCAGCAGCGCTGCGGTAGCGTCGACGTCCAGCACCTTGGGCAGCCGACGCGGCGCTTTCGGGGCAGCGACGTCGGCTGCTGGATCGTGCCGCGCTTCGCCCTCGCGGATCAGATAGCGGTAAAAGCTGCGGATGGCCGACAGCAGGCGCTGAATGCTGCGCCCAGACAGGCCGGCGCGGTGGCGGCTGGCGGCGAAGGCGCGGACATGGCGCGTATCGAGCGCATCCCAACGCGTCAGATTCTGACTCTGGCGAAAGGCGTCCAACTGCTCGAGGTCGCGACGGTAATGCCGGCAGGTGAGCGGCGAGAGCCGTCGTTCGTCGCGCAAATGTGCCTCGAAGCGGTCGAGCCAGTGACTAGCCGTGTCCATCAGGTTGGCAGGTGCCGCCGTAGCGCGCGGCCGGCGATGGCGCCCAGCTGCCGCAGGAACACCGTGCCCATGCCAGGATGGAAATGGTCGGGGCGATAGCTGCCGACCGCCAGCAGACCGACGACCTTGTTGTTATCGACCAGCGGCACCAGCGCAGCGGAGCCTATGGCTACCGCGCTATCGCTGAACAGAAACTGCAGCTGTTCCCGTAGCAGCCGGCCGCAGACAGGCCGCGGCTCCTGCAAGATGTGGGAGAAAGAGGTCAAGGCGGAGGAGTCCGGCTGCACCCAGTCCTCACCGTCGCCCGCACCGAGCAGCTTGATGGCGACGGCGTCGCATTCGAAGTTGCTGCGCAGTTCGTCCTTCAGGGAGAAAATCGCGCTATCGAGATTGTGCGCCTCCATCAGCTCCAGTGTCAGACGGTGCATGCGGTCGGCCAGGCGATCGTTGTCGCGGGCGACCGCCAGCAGCTCGTCCAGCCGGCTTTGCAGGGTACGGTTGCGCTCGCGCAGGATGCGAGTCTGATGCTCCAACAGTGACACCGCCGCCCCGCTCGGGTGGGGAATGCGCAATTCCGCCAGCAGTTCGGGGTGGCGTTCGAAGAACTGCGGGTTCTGCACGAGGTAATCGATAACGATGGCTTCGACAGTATCGTCGCTGACAAGCTGCGGCTGCTGGCTGGAAGTCATTGGTGCTGTCCTGGCGCTGGGCGGCAGAGTCTTGGCGCTCTGTGCGCCGTATAACTACTCTACTTTAACTGTACCGTTGAGAAACGTAACCCCCGGTTTGCCGGCAAGGCATCGCAGCAAAGCTAGAAGGTGCCGGTCAAGCCGGCCCCGGCCGGCCGTGCCGGCGCAGAAATCGGCCGAGGCAATCGTCCATGACGACGAACATTCCGCCACTGGCCGCCCGCTGCGCTGCGGCGGGGGCGATGACCCCATCCTGCAGCCAGATGCCGGGGATGCCAAGCGCGAGCGCCTGGTCGACGATGGCTGGCACATGCTCGGCGGCACGAAATACATCTACCAAGTCGATCTTGCCGGGCACTTGATCGAGAGCTGAGTAAGCCTGTTCGCCCAGGATTTCCGCCACGCCCGGCCGCACCGGCACGATCTGGAAACCATGACGTTGCAGTACCCGGGCAATCTGGTGGCTGGGCCGATGCTGCTGGGGTGACAGCCCGACCACGGCGATGCGTTGGACGCCCTTGAGGAAGGTGAGAACCTCGTCGGGCGCTGGATTGGTAAAGCTGCTGACGCTCATGGCGGCCTCAAGCGGGCAGAACCGTCTCGCCCAGCAGCAGCTCATCCAGGGTTTCGCGGCGGCGGATCAGATGGGTCCGGTCGCCGTCCACCATCAGCTCAGCGGCGCGCGGCCGGCTGTTGTAATTCGAGCTCATGACGAAGCCATAGGCACCGGCCGACAGTACGGCCAGCAGATCGCCGGCCGCTACCGCCAACTCGCGGTCCTTGCCGAGGAAATCCGCGCTTTCGCAAACCGGGCCGACCACATCATACGCTCGTACCTCGGCGCCCGGATTCTCCACCACCGGCTCGATCCGCTGCCAAGCGTTGTACAGCGCCGGCCGCAGCAGGTCATTCATGCCGGCATCGATCACGGCAAAATTCTTCTCGGAGTTTTGTTTCAGGTATTCCACCCGGGTCAGCAGCACGCCGGCATTGCCGACGATGGCCCGGCCCGGCTCCATCAGCAGCTTCAGCTTGCGCTCGCCGAGCCGCTCGCGTACTACCGCGGCGTATTCCGCTGCCGTTGGCGGCTGTTCGTCGCGGTAGCGGATGCCGATGCCGCCGCCAATGTCGACGTGGCTCAGCGGGATGCCGGCGGCGAGCAGGCGATCGGCCAGCGCCAGCATCCGCTCCAGCGCGTCGCCGATCGGCGCGAGGTCGGTCAGCTGCGAGCCGATGTGGCAATCGATGCCGATCAGCTCGACGTGCTCAAGGGCGCGCGCCCGCAGATAGACATCCTCGGCTCGCTGAATTTCGATGCCGAACTTATTGTCGCGCAGCCCGGTGGAGATATAGGGGTGGGTTTTCGCGTCGACGTCAGGATTGACCCGCAGCGACACCGGTGCCTTGGTATCCAGCTCGGCAGCGACCGCGTTCAGCCGTTCCAGCTCCGCTTCCGACTCGACGTTGAAGCAGAGAATGCCGGCCTGCAGGGCTTGACGCATCTCGGCGGCGGTTTTGCCGACGCCGGAAAAAACCACCTTCTTCGGGTCGCCGCCGGCCCGCAGCACGCGCTCGAGCTCGCCGCCGGAGACGATGTCAAAGCCGCTGCCAAGCCGCGCCAGACAGTTAAGGACAGCAAGGCTGGAGTTGGCTTTGACGGCATAGCAGATCAGATGATCCTGGTGCCGAAACGCCTGGTCGAAGGCCTGCCAAGCGCTTTCGATGGCGCGCCGGGAATACACGTAGCACGGCGTGCCGTGCTGGGCAGCGGCTTCGGCGAGATCGACATCCTCTAGAAACAAACGGCCGGAACGGCGTTCGAGGGTCAGCATTAGAAGTACCCTGCAATGAAATCAGCGGGAAGCGGCCTGCCCGCCCGCATCGGACGGCAGGTACAACGGACCTTTCTGCCCGCAGGCGCTCAGGGTGGTGGCCGCGAACAGCGCGGCGGCAAATACGATGACGAGTCGCATGGGCATCGGCAGACTCCTGCGGCAGTCAGGGCATTATAGCGACAGCCGCCGGCAAGTCGAAGGAAGCGAGCAAGGTGCCGCGCCTATGGCGTCGGCTGGACTGCGGCCTGCCGGGCTCAATTCTAGCCGGGAGCGCGGCTCGAGCCCGCCTGATCGACAGATGCCGACGGAGGAGCTGCCGGGCGACGGCGGGAGGCTGCTGTCCGGCTGCCAGCAGAAACAATCGTTTGAACAGGTGGTGCAAGGCTTCTTCGGCCACCAGCGCCCGGACGATGGGGTCGTCCGGCAGCGTTTGATCCGGTGCGGGGTGGCGCCACGCGAGGCGGACTGTGCCGGATTCGATGTCCCGGATCTCGAGGTAGGGGTGGCCGTCCTGGGTGCGGGCTTCGATCTGGTAAGCCATGCCGCACAACTCCATCTGGTTGGGATGGATTGGATATTAATGATAATCATTCTCATATTCAATCGAGGACTGCACTGAACCTGAAAACTTTTGCTGCCGGCCCCGCTGATTCTGGCGGGATGTGCTGTTCTGAGTCGGTCAGGGGCTGGCATCGGTTGGCGCGCCTCCG
>DASULL010000439.1:0-3866 GCA_036278215.1 Gammaproteobacteria bacterium
ACGTTCTATCGTCATCTTGTTCTTAATTACAGCTCTGGGCCCGAGCACACTGCTGGCTGCCCCCACTGCGGCCACGTGGCGCGCCAGAGCCGGTGCGGAAGTCGGCAGCCAAAGCCAGCATGGATACCTCGACCTCGAAATGCCGCTGTTGGGGCGGTTCCGTAAGGGGCTGACCCAGAGGCTATCGCTAGACTGGCGGGAATATTCCTACGGCGCCGATAACAGCTCGGTAGATATGCGAGCGCTGGGTGCCGAATACGCGTTGGGCTATCAGAGCGGAGGCGGTGCCGGCTGGTGGGGCGGTTACATCGGATTACAGCACCGCCAGATCGAACGCAGCCCGGAGCGGCCGCAAGATGAAGGCGGCGACGAACCCTGGCGGCTGGGCTTCCACTTTAAAGGCGAGCTGCAATTGGATCCACTCTGGCGGGCCAGCGGCAAGCTCGATACTTACCCGGCCAGCAAGGGCTATGAGCTGCGGGGGCGGCTGCTGCGGGATATCGGCGACGGGCTATCGGTGGGGCCGGAGGTGTCCTATCAGGCCGACCAGGATCAGGATGCCAAGCAACTGGGGATAGTGATCAGCGGCTTTCGCCCTCTCCCCGGACTGAAAACCACCGCCAGAGCCGGAATCGAACAGAACGGCGAGGGTGAGCGCGGCTGGTTCATCGGCCTGGAGTTCTCCCGCCACTTCTGACCCCCATCCTGTAGCAACCTAGCCGGAACCAACGATTTCCCGAAAAAACAAGGAAAGCTTGGGAATCGAGTTTTGGATTCCGCCATGCAAGAATGCGAGGTCTGACAACCAACAGCTAGGGTCGAGGAGAGGCTGCAGATGAGCAAGGCGCAGATATTCACACCATTCCAGGTTGCCAACCTGAAGCTGGCAAACCGCATTGTGATCGCGCCGATGTGCCAGTACTCCGCGGTCGACGGCTGCATGACCGACTGGCACCTGATCCACCTTGGCCAGCTGGCGCTCTCCGGCGCGGCCATCCTGACAATCGAGGCGACAGCCGTACTGCCCGAAGGGCGGATCAGCTACGCAGATGTCGGCCTCTGGTCCGACGCCACCGAGGCGGCCATGGATAATGTGCTGAAGAGCATCCGGCGCTGGTCCGACATGCCGATCGGCATCCAACTGGCCCACGCAGGCCGCAAGGCCTCGACCGACGTACCCTGGAAAGGCGGCAAGCAAATCCGAGCCAACCAAAAGAACGGCTGGCAAACAGTCGCACCCTCGGCGATTCCTTTTGCCAAGGATGAAAACCCGCCGGTCGCGCTCGACCGCGCTGGCCTTGCGCGCGTACGCGACGCCTTTGCCGAGGCCGCCCGACGCGCTGCACGGCTAGGGCTCGATCTCGTCCAGATCCACGCAGCCCATGGCTACCTGCTGCACGAGTTTCTCTCGCCGCTGTCGAACCAGCGGGATGATGAATACGGCGGTAGCCTGGAGAACAGGATGCGCTTTCCGCTGGAAGTATTCGAAGCGGTGCGCGCGGCTTTTCCTGCCGATCGTCCGGTCACCGTGCGCGTGTCCGGCACCGACTGGGCGGCTGGCGGCTGGGACATCGAGCAGACCGTTGCCTTCGCGCAAGCACTGGAAGCGCGTGGATGCGCCGCCATCCATGTCTCCAGCGGCGGGCTCACGCCAAGCCAGGAAATCCCGATCGGCCCAAACTATCAAGTGCCGCTGGCCCGTGCGGTCAAAGCCGCAACCAGTATGCCAGTCGTTGCGGTCGGGCTCATCACCGAGTATGAGCAAGCCGAGGCCATCATCGGCACCGGCGACGCCGACTTGATCGCCCTCGCCCGCACCATTCTTTACGATCCGCGCTGGCCGTGGCACGCCGCCGCCCACTTCGGTGCCCGAATCAAGGCACCGTCCCAGTACCTGCGGGCTCAACCCAGACAGTATCGTGACCTGTTCGACATCGAGTAGCAGCCGGCACAAGCACCAGCCTACAAGCCCCCGCCAATATCAAACTACGCCGATCCGATAGCCTGGCCAGCCGCTACCAATACTCTGGAGCGGCAGAGCCGGCCGGCTGCCGGGATGGCTTCCGCCAGCGCGGGTCCCATATCTTCCGACGCGATACCACTCAACCGGCAAGGAGGCCATCGATGGCGAGCATTGAACGTACGGCGAGCGGCCGCTGGCACGGCGATCTGCGCGGCGGTAACGGTAAAATCGCGAGCGAAAGCGGCGTACTGGGCGATGTCCCATTCACTTTTGCCACCCGCTTCGAGCACGCCAAGGGCACCAACCCCGAGGAACTGATCGCCGCCGCACACGCAGGCTGCTACAGCATGGCTCTCGCCAACTACCTTTCGCAGCAAGGTCATACTCCGGAGGAGATAGTCACTCAGGCCACCATCACCCTGGAAAATCTGGTGATCACCAAGATGCACTTGGTCACTCAAGGGCGAGTCCCGAACCTGGATCAGGCAAGTTTCAAGCAGATGGCAGACGAAGCCGAAAAGCAGTGTCCCGTTTCCAACTTGCTGCGCAACGGGTTGTCGATCAGTCTGGAGGCAAACCTCTCCCAATAATCGCCCGTTTACCAACGGCTTGCCGCCGTCAGGCAACAGCCTGACGGCGGCAAGCTGCGAAACCAGCCGGCCGTTGCCAGCCATCTGCCGGTGTATCGAATGGACGTTGCCGCGTCGTGTGCTTCGGTCTCATCCTGAACCACAGCGGGTCAGATCTTCCGCCCCTGCCCAGCCCAATAAGGTTCGCGCAACTCGCGCTTTAGGGTCTTTCCCGCAGCGCTACGCGGGAAATCAGTCATGATGACCACCTCGGACACGCGCTGGTAGCGCGCGCTGACGTGGTCGTTGATCCAATCGCGCAGCGCCTCCGCCGTGACGGCTGCCTCCGGGTGAAGAATCACTGCGGCAAGAGGCGTTTCTCCCCATTTCTCGTGCGGAACGCCAAATACGGCGACCTCGCGTACGCCAGGATGGCGCGCCGCGATCTCTTCAATGTCGCGTGGGTAAACCTTCACGCCGCCGGAGTCGATCATGTCCTTCTTGCGATCCACCAGATAGAGGAAGCCTTCGTCGTCAAGATGGCCCATGTCGCCGGAGTAGATCCAACCGTCGCGGATCGTCTCCGAGGTGAGATCGGGCCGCTTGTAATAACCGGTCATCATGATTGGCCCACGGCCGACGATCTCGCCGATCTCACCCGGCGCGGCGTCACTGCCATCGTCGCGTACAATACGTATGTCGAAAAAGGGCGGAGGCACGCCAACGGACTGGCTCTTACCGGCCACATCATCGCGGTCGAGAATAGTAACGAAGCCTTCGGTAAGCCCGTAAAGTTCGTAGAGACGGCCCGGCAGCAAGGTGTTCAGCCTGTCCTTGTCCTGCTTCAGGAGCGGCGCCCCCAGCGAGAGAATGCATTCGAGCGACGCCAAGCGCTCGGGATCGAACCCCGGCGAACTGAGCAGCGCGACGATTTGCGCAGGCACCAGCATCACATGCGTTACCCGCTCACGCTCTATCGCCGCTATCACCTCCTCGGGATCGAATTGACGATGCAGGATGTAAGTCCCGCCGAGATAGAACGTCGGCATCAGAGTGACGAACGCACCGTTAAAGACGACGGCACCAGTATGCAAGGTCCGCGACTCCGGCGTCATACGGAAGGCCGCAGCCATGAGGGTGCAGTACATCGAGCGCACGAAATGCGTATGCATGATGCCTTTGGGCTCGCCGGTAGTACCGCTCGTGAACATGATATTGAACAGCTCATCGGCGGTGACTTCGCTTGGCACCAGCGTGTCGTGCTGGGCTGCGGCAAGTGCCCGGTAGTCGCCGAAGCGGGACGAGTTGCCATCGATCAGTAAGACGTGCTCAGG
>DASULL010000440.1:0-2274 GCA_036278215.1 Gammaproteobacteria bacterium
TAGAAGTCCGTTCTGGATTTTTCAGCAGCTTGCTAGACGGCCTAGGGCTTTCCCCTGCTTGCAACCGAGTCTGCTGTCGGCATCTCTTGCCGAAGCGAACAGAGGAGCTTGTGGGGGCACGGCGCTTGGCAAACCAACTGCGTATTGGCGTGACCGGATCGTACGGTGGTCTCAACCTTGGCGACGAGGCCATTCTCAAGTCGATCATCGCTCAGCTACGCGCTACGTTGCCTACCGAGATCCTGGTGTTTTCCCGCGACGCCGAGGACACCCTGCGGCGGCACGATGTCGAACACGCCGTGCCGGTACGAGATATCAGCCGGGCAGAGGCTAAAGCGGCGGTCGCCGATCTCGACGTGCTGATATTCGGCGGCGGCGGCATCCTTTACGACGACGAGGCGGAAGTCTACCTGCGCGAGGTCAACCTGGCTCACGAATTGGGTGTGCCGGTGATGGTCTACGCGGTCAGCGCCGGCCCTCTGCGGACCCGCACCGCGCGCGAGCGGGTCGCCGATGCCATGGCGAAAACTGCCGTCATTACCGTTCGCGACCGTCACGGCCGGCAGCTGCTGGAAGACATCGGCGTGCATCGCGATGTCTTGATCACAGCGGACCCAGCCCTGCTGCTGGAGCCGGAACCGCTGCCCAGCGACGCCCTGCTGCGCGAGGGCCTGGACCTGTCGCGCCGGCTGGTCGGATTTTCCGTGCGTGAGCCCGGTCCGGCTGCGCCGGAAATCGATGTCGACCACTACCACGCCCTGCTCGCCAACGCCGCCGATTTCATCGTCGACCGCTGGAAGGCCGATATCGTGTTCGTGCCGATGGAACGTGGTCAGATGGACGTGCAGCATAGCCACGCCGTCATCTCCCGCATGCAGAACGCGACCCACGCTACCGTGCTCAAGGGCAACTACAGCGCCAGCCAGCTGCTGACCCTGGTCAGCCACTTTCAGTTCGCCGTCGGCATGCGCCTGCATTTTCTGATTTTCTCGGCCTTGCAGAAGGTACCGTTCGTCGCCCTCCCCTATTCGCCCAAGGTAACGGGGCTGCTGCAGGACCTCGGCATGGACATGCCGCCGCTGGACGACGTCAACACCGGCCGCCTGCTCGCCATCATCGACCAGTCCTGGGACCTGCGAACCTCCCTGCGCAACCGCATCGCGCAGCGGCTGCCGCCGCTACAGGCGAGGGCGCGGCAGAGCAACGAACTGCTGCTGCGGCTGCTCCAGCAGCTTGGGATCCACCAGACGATGAGCTGAATCCATGTCCCTTCTGACCAAGCCTCCGCAGATGCACGAAATCACCCTACCGCCCCGCAAGGCGCTGGTTGCCGCCGAGACCGAGGTGCTGGTGGTCGGCGGCGGACCGGCCGGTATCGGTGCTGCGATCGGCGCGGCGCGGGCCGGCGCCCGGGTCGTGCTGGCGGAGCGCTACGGCTTCCTCGGCGGCAACGCCACCGCCGCGCTGGTGATGCCGCTGATGTCGTTCCATACCCAACGACCCAGCTTCGAGCACGCCGGCGTCAACAATCTGCTGCCTACCGACCACGGGCCGGGCCATCCCATCATCGCTGGTGTCGTCCAAGAACTGCTGGAGCGGCTGGTGCAGGCCGGCGGCGCGATCGCGCCTTCGCTGGACACCGGCTTTGTGGTGCCGTTCGATCCCGAGATCTTCAAAAGCGTTGTCTGGGACATGCTGGATGCGGCCGGCGTCAAGCTGCTGCTGCACGCGCTGGCCAGCGATGTGCTGGATGCCCCGGCCGTCAGCGGAGTGATTTTCGAAACCAAGTCCGGCCCCATCGTCATCCACGCCGATACCGTGATTGATTGCACCGGTGATGGCGATCTGGCCGCCCGTGCTGGCGCACCTTTCGAGTTCGGCCGTGAGGAGGACGGACTGGTTCAGCCAATGACCCTGATGTTCCGCATGATCGATTTCCAGCGCCAAGCGTTCGACCGGTATGTGCAGGAACACCCGGACCAGTGGCGTGGCGTCCATGGCCTCTGGGATCTGGTGAAGCAGGCAACGGATGCCGGCGAACTCAATCTCGCCCGCGAGGACATGCTGTTCTTTGCCACGCCGCACTCGGGCGAGCTGAGCGTGAACAGCACCCGCATCACCCGGGTTCGCGGCACCGACGTCTGGGATCTCACCTACGCCGAATGCGAAGGCCGCCGGCAGGTGCGCCAGATCGCCGCTTTTCTGCGCAAATACGTCCCCGGTTTCGAACAGAGCTATGTGGTGCAGAGCGGTGTTCAGGTCGGGGTGCGGGAA
>DASULL010000441.1:0-6595 GCA_036278215.1 Gammaproteobacteria bacterium
GACCGTCCCGTTTCAGTCCAGCAAATCGCCGAGTCCATCGGCCCCGGTCTTGCCAAAGCGGCGCTAGCCGGGCGGGTTGATGGCCAGCTGGTCGATACGTCTTATGTGATCGACCGCGACGCTGAAGTCGCCATCGTTACCGAGCGCGACGAGGAGGGGCTGGAAGTCATCCGTCACTCGACCGCGCATCTGCTGGCGCACGCGGTGAAGGAGTTGTTCCCGGAGGCGCAAGTCACCATCGGTCCAGTGATCGAGAACGGCTTCTATTACGACTTCGCCTACAAGCGCCCGTTCACCGAGAACGATCTCACGGCTATCGAAGCCAAAATGGAAGAAATCGCCGGCCGCGATTTGGCGGTGCAGCGCGAAGTCTGGGATCGCGACGAGGCGGTGCGGTTTTTCCGCAATGAAGGTGAGGAATACAAGGCAAAGATCATTGAGGACATTCCGGCGGCGGAGCATATTTCGATCTATCGCCAAGGTGAGTTCCTCGATCTGTGCCGCGGTCCGCACGTTCCCAGCACCGGCAAGCTGCGCGCCTTCAAGCTGATGCGCGTGGCCGGCGCCTACTGGCGTGGTGACTCGCGCAACGAGATGCTGCAGCGGATCTACGGTACCGCTTGGCAGGATAAGAAGGCGCTCAAGGCTTATCTGCACCGCCTGGAAGAGGCGGAAAAGCGCGATCATCGGCGTATCGCCCGGGTACAGGAACTCTTCCATGTGCAGGAAGAAGCTCCCGGCATGGTGTTCTGGCACGACAATGGCTGGCAGATCTACGTCGCTCTGCAAGACTACATCCGTGCTCAGCTGCGCAAGCGCGGCTACCAGGAAGTGCGTACCCCGCAGCTGATCGACCGCACGCTGTGGGAGCAGTCGGGTCACTGGGAGAAATTCCGCGAGGGCATGTTCGTCACCGAGTCCGAGAACCGGACTTATGCGGTGAAGCCGATGAACTGCCCGGCGCACATCCAGATTTTCAATCATGGCCTGAAGAGCTACCGCGATCTGCCGCTGCGTATGGCTGAATTCGGCTCCTGCCATCGCAACGAGCCGTCCGGCACCCTGCACGGCCTGATGCGGGTGCGCGGCTTCACCCAGGACGACGCTCACATCTTCTGCACCGAAGAGCAGATCCAGTCCGAGGTGTCGGCCTTTATCGATCTGGTGTTCGAGGTCTACCGCGACTTCGGCTTCGATGAGGTGCTGCTGGCGCTGTCGACCCGGCCGGAGCAGCGGGTCGGTTCGGAAGAGAGCTGGGACAAAGCTGAGCAGGCGCTGGCGACGGCGCTGGACAGCAAGGGCCTGGAGTGGAAGCTGCAGCCGGGCGAGGGCGCCTTTTACGGCCCCAAGATCGAGTTCGCACTGAAGGATTGCATCGGCCGGGTGTGGCAGTGCGGCACGATTCAGGTCGATTTCTCGATGCCAGGCCGCCTCGGCGCGCACTATATCGCCGAAGACGGCAGCAAGCAGACGCCGGTCATGCTGCATCGGGCCATTCTTGGTTCGTTCGAGCGCTTTTTCGGTATCTTGACCGAGCATTATGCGGGCAGCTGGCCGCTGTGGCTGGCGCCGACCCAGGCGGTGGTCATGAATATCACCGACCGGCAGGCCGCGTTTGCCGAAAAAGTTGCGGAACAGCTTGTTTCCAGAGGCTTCCGCGCGAAAGCCGACTTGAGAAACGAGAAGATCGGCTTTAAAATTCGCGAGCACACGATTCAGCGGGTCCCGTACATGCTTGTCATCGGCGACCGCGAGCTGGAATCGAATTCCGTGTCTGTACGTACCAGAGCCGGCGAAGACCTCGGCTCCATGAACGTAGACGCTCTGATCGAGCGCCTCGTTGGAGAAACGTTGCAGCGCGGTGGATCTATTTTGGAGGACGAAACATCGCTCTGAGACCCAGAAAGCCGATACATCGTAACGCCCCCGCGGGCGACGAGAGGCGTATCAACGAAGCGATCAATGCCCGCGAGGTGCGTTTGATCGATCAGGACGGCGAGCAGGTCGGGGTCATCCCGTTCGACGAGGCCTTGGAACGCGCACTGGACGCGGACATGGACCTGGTCGAGATCGACCCGAACGCGCAGCCGCCGGTATGCCGTATCATGAATTACGGCAAGCACCGGTTCGAAACGGCTAAGCGCCAGCAGGCCGCACGTAAGAAGCAGAAGCAGATCCAGGTCAAGGAAGTAAAATTCCGACCCGGCACTGACGAAGGCGACTACCAGATCAAGCTTCGCAACGTCCGGCGCTTCCTGGAAGATGGTGATAAGGCCAAGATCACGCTGCGCTTCCGCGGCCGTGAGATGGCGCACCAGGAACTGGGATTGAAGTTGCTGGGCCGGGTGGAAGAGGACCTGGGCGATCTTTGCGTCGTCGATCAACGGCCTAGGCTGGAAGGCCGGCAGATGGTGATGATGCTTTCGCCCAAAAAGGGCAAGTAGTCCGTACGGACATATCGGCCCTGTCCCCCCGCGGGGGCAGGGCATATTGCTTTTACAAGCGGAGACGGGCAATGCCGAAGTTGAAGACCAACCGGGGTGCCGCCAAGCGTTTCAAGAAGACGGCCTCGGGTCGCTTCAAGCATGCGCAGGGGTACCACAACCACATCCTGACGAAGAAATCGACCAAGCGTAAGCGTCAGCTGCGCAGCCCCGGCATCGTGGCTAAGGTCGATACGCCAGCGATAACGCGGTTGCTGCCTTACCTTTAAAAGGCGGATTTCGAATAAGTTCCTGGAGATAGACAATGGCCAGAGTAAAGCGTGGAGTCACCACCCGGGCCCGCCACAAGAAAATGTTGGCGAAGGCGAAGGGTTATTACAATATGGGCCGCAAGTCCTTCCGGATCGCCAAGCAACGGGTGACCAAGGCAGGACAATATGCGTATCGTGACCGGCGTCAGCGTAAGCGGCAGTTCCGCGCCCTGTGGATTACCCGTATCAATGCGGCGGCGCGGCTGAACGGCTTGTCCTACAGCCGGATGATCAATGGCCTGCAGAAGGCTGAGATCGAAATCGACCGCAAGGTGCTGGCCGATATCGCCGTGCGCGATGCGGCAGCCTTTACGGCGCTTGCAGAGAAGGCGAAGGCAGCGCTGGCTTAAGCGCTTCATCGCCGCACCGGCAATGCGGTCGCGGAGGGGAAGGAAGCGCAGGCGCCTTCCCCTTTTTTTGTCTCTTTTCATCCGCACCGCGCCGCCCCGTCAAGTCGGATACCGATCATGAGTACACAGGACGCGATCTCACTGGACCAGTTGCTCGCCGAGGGTCGTGAGGCCAGCGCGCGGGCGCAGACGCTTACCGAGCTGGATGCAGTCCGGGTGGCCTATCTGGGTAAGAAGGGGCATATCACGGAGCAGCTGAAAGGGTTGGGCCGGCTGCCGGCCGAGCAGCGGCCTCGGGCTGGCCAAGCGATCAACGAGGCCAAAGACGCGCTGTCGGCAGCGCTGGAAGCGCGCCACGCCGTGCTAGAGGCGCAGGAGCTGGAGCGGGCGCTGGAGGCCGAGCGGATCGATGTCAGCTTGCCTGGCCGCGGGCATGCGCCCGGCGGGCTGCACCCGGTGACTCGGACCATGCAGCGTATCGAAGCGCTGTTCACCAGCATCGGCTTTACTGTCGCCGAAGGGCCCGAAGTCGAAGACGACTACCATAACTTCGAGGCGCTCAACATCCCCGCGCACCATCCCGCCCGGGCGATGCACGACACCTTTTATTTTGATGCTCACCGCCTGCTGCGCACCCACACGTCGCCGGTGCAGATCCGGGTGATGGAGCAACAGCCGCCGCCGGTGCGCATTATCGCGCCGGGGCGGGCCTATCGCTGCGACTCGGACCTGACCCATACGCCGATGTTCCACCAGGTCGAGGGACTGTTGGTCGACGAGGGCGTTACCTTCGCCGATCTCAAGGGCATTCTCGCCGAGTTCATGCGTAATTTCTTCGAGCGCGATCTGGATGTGCGCTTCCGGCCGTCCTATTTCCCGTTCACCGAGCCCTCGGCCGAGGTCGATATCAGCTGCGTCATCTGCAGTGGCAAGGGCTGCCGGGTGTGCAAGCAGACCGGCTGGCTGGAGGTGCTCGGTTGCGGCATGGTGCATCCGGAGGTGTTCCGGCATGTCGGCATCGACTCCGAGCGCTACACCGGCTACGCCTTCGGCGCCGGCCTGGAGCGGCTGACCATGCTGCGCTACGGCGTCAACGACCTGCGGATCTTCTTCGACAACGATCTGCGCTTCCTGCGACAGTTCCGTTGAACGCCCCGCTTGAGTAGAGACTAGCAATGAAGATCAGTACCGATTGGCTGCGTGAGTGGGTTCCGGTCGAGGTTTCCACCGATGTGCTCGCCGAGCGTCTCACCATGGCGGGTCTGGAGGTGGAAGGCATCGCTCCCGCCGCCGCTGAGTTCAGCGGCGTGATCGTTGCCGAGATCATCGACTGCGAACAGCATCCCGACGCCGACAAGCTGCGGGTGTGCCGGGTGTCTACCGGCAAGGAAGCGTTGCAGATCGTCTGCGGCGCCCCGAATGCCCGCGCCGGCCTTAAAGCGCCGCTGGCCATGATCGGTGCGGCGCTGCCGGGTGGGCTGGCGATCCGCCGTTCCAAGCTGCGTGGCGTGGAATCGCACGGCATGCTGTGCTCCGCGCGGGAGTTGGGCTTGTCGGAGGATGCCGCCGGCCTGATGGAGCTGCCGGCAGATGCGCCGGTCGGCACCGATCTGCGCGCCTGGCTCGGGCTGGACGATCAGATCATCGAAGTCGATCTTACCCCCAACCGCAGCGACTGCCTGAGCATGCGCGGCGTTGCCCGTGAAGTGGGGGCGTTGTTTGACTTGGCGGTGGGCGAGGCGCCGACGACCGAAACTGCCGCCACAATTTCCGACCAGCCGGCGATTCGCCTGGAAGCTCCTGCCAGCTGTCCCCGCTACCTGGGGCGCATTGTGCGTGGCGTCGACGTCGGCGCCGCCTCACCGATGTGGCTGATCGAACGTCTGCGCCGGGCCGGTATCCGCAGCCTCGGCCCGGTGGTCGACATCACCAACTATGTGATGCTCGAGCTCGGTCAGCCGATGCATGCCTTCGATCTGGCGAAGATCGACCGCGGCATCGTCGTGCGCCAAGCGCGCAACGGCGAAACGCTGGAGTTGCTGAACGGTCAGACCGTCACCCTCCGCGACGACACGCTGGTAATCGCCGACGAAGCGCGCCCGCTGGCGCTGGCCGGCGTCATGGGCGGCGCCGCCAGTGCGGTGGGCGACGACACGGCGGACATTCTGCTGGAGAGCGCGTTCTTTGCGCCGGCTGCTCTTGCCGGTCGTGCCCGCCAGTATGGTTTACACACCGATTCCTCGCATCGGTTCGAGCGCGGCGTCGATTACGCCCTGCCGCGACAAGCCATGGAGCGGGCGACCCAGCTCATACTGGAGATTGCCGGCGGCCAGGCCGGGCCGGTAGTCGAAGCGCTCGAGCCGGCAGCATTACCTGCTGCGCCGGAAATTCTGCTTCGCGCTGCGCGGATCAGCCGCCTGCTCGGCGTGGATATTCCAGCGGCGGAAGTCGAGGGAATTCTGCGGCGGCTGGGGCTGGGGGTAGAGCCTGTTGCCGAAGGCTGGCGTGTCCGCATCCCCAGCTTCCGCTTCGATCTGGCTATTGAGGTCGATCTGATCGAGGAGCTGGCCCGAGTCTGGGGCTACGAGCGCATACCCGCCCGCCGCCCGGTGCAGCCGGCGACGATGAGCCCGGAACCGGAAAGCCGCGTTGCCCGGCGGCGGTTGCGCGACCTGTTGGTCGATCGCGGCTACCAGGAGGCCATCACCTACAGCTTTGTCGAGCCGAAGCTACAGCAGCTGCTTGATCCGGAACAGCCGCCGCTGGCCCTGGCCAACCCCATTTCCAGCGACCTGTCGGTGATGCGGACTAATCTTTGGCCCGGCTTGATCGGCGCGACGCTCTACAACCAGAACCGCCAGCAGGGACAAGTACGCTTGTTCGAGATCGGCTTGCGCTTCCGCGGTGAGCTCGACAGCCTGGTGCAGGAGCGGATGATCGCTGGCGTTGCTACCGGCCTGCGCCTGCCTGAGCAGTGGGGTAGCGCCGATACGGCGGTCGATTTTTACGACGTCAAAGGCGATGTCGAAGCCATGCTGGCCCTCACCGGCGAGCCAGGCAGGTTCCGCTTCGAGGTAGCCCGGCATCCGGCTTTGCACCCCGGGCAGTCGGCCCAAGTGTGGCGCGACGAGCAGCCGATCGGCTGGCTTGGCGCCTTGCATCCGCAGCTCGAGAAATCGCTCGACCTCGACGGTCGCACCTTTGTGTTCGAGCTGCTGCTCGATGCCGTTACCGCAGCGCGCACCCCGGCCTTTGCGCCGCTGTCGCGCTTTCCCTCGATCCGGCGCGATCTGGCCGTCATTCTGGCTGATGACACGCCGGCCGAGGCCGTGTTACAGGAGGTGCGGCAGGCGGCAGGAGAGCTGCTGCGGGAGGTCTTTGCCTTCGATGTCTATCGCGGCAAGGGCATTCCCGAGGGGCGCAAAAGTTTAGCCATTGGCTTGATTTTACAGGATTCTTCGCGCACTCTTACCGATGAAGACGTGGATGA